>JAGXGL010000021.1 GCA_024636755.1 Guyparkeria sp.
GCGATCATCTATCTGCTTCTGGTCGCCATCTTCACCCACTGGCGATACCCGTTGCTGATCATGACCGCGATTCCCCTCGGCATCGCCGGTGGCATTGCCGGGCTGGCGCTGATGAACCTGGTGGGTGGTCTGCTGCCGGCAATCGGTCTGAAGGCCATCAGTCAGCCGTTCGACATGATTACCATGCTCGGCTTTCTGATCCTGATGGGCACGGTCGTCAACAACCCGATCCTGCTGATCGAGCAGGCACGGCGGAGCTTCGCCGAGGGACGTGACGCGGTCGAAGCCGTGATGGATGCCGTCGCGGTGCGGCTGCGCCCGATCGTGATGACCACCTTGACCACCCTCAGTGGCCTCTCGCCGCTGGTATTGATCCCGGGGGAGGGCACCGAGCTTTATCGCGGGGTCGGCGCGATCGTGATGTTCGGCTTGCTCGGCGCGACCATCGTGACACTGACCTTCCTGCCCGCCCTGACCGCGACCGTGCTTGGCATCGCGCAACGGCGTGCGCGAACGGCCTGAGCGGGCACAAACAAAAAGCCCCGAGGCGATGCCTCGGGGCTTTTCAAATCTGGTTGCGGGAGCAGGATTCGAACCTGCGACCTTCGGGTTATGAGCCCGACGAGCTACCGAACTGCTCCATCCCGCGTCTGGTATGGCGCGCATTGTACGCAGACCCGCAATCCTGTCAAGGGAAGATCTGCGCGCATTCGATATCTCTCGGACATGAAAAAAGCCCCGACGCGATGCCTTCGGGGCTTTTCCGGATCTGGTTGCGGGAGCAGGATTCGAACCTGCGACCTTCGGGTTATGAGCCCGACGAGCTACCGGACTGCTCCATCCCGCGAGATGAATTATACACAGATCCGGGCCGAAGTCACACAACTGTTATTACTTTACCCGCGTGCCCGGCGTGGCGCCGTCGTCCGGCGAGAGGATATGCAGGTCCGAACCGCCGGAGCCCGCCGCCAGCACCATGCCCTCGGAGAGGCCGAACTTCATCTTGCGCGGGGCGAGGTTGGCGACCATCACGGTGTAACGCCCCACCAGGCTGGCCGGATCGTAGGCGGCCTTGATGCCGGCAAATACCTGGCGTGGCGTGTCTTCGCCGATATCGAGCGACAGGCGCAACAGCTTGTCCGCCCCCTCGACATGGTCGGCCTCGAGGATTTTCGCGATGCGCAGGTCGACGGCACCGAACTGCTTGATGTCGATGGTCTCGGCGATCGGCTCGATCTCGCGCTCGACCGGCTTGCTTTCCACCTTGCTGGCCGCGCCGCCCGCCTTGGTGTTGGCCTCGTCGATGGCATCCTGCTTGGCCGCGGCCAGAAGTGCCTCGATCGAGGATTCCTCGATCCGCTGCATCATCGGCTTGAACTTGTTGATCGGGTGATCGAGCAGCGGCTGATTCAGCCCCTGCCAGGTCAAGGCCTCGATATCGAGGAAATCGGCCGCCTTGGCAGCAAGCTTCGGCAGCACCGGCGAGAGGTAGGTCATCAGCACGGCGAAGGCGTTGATGCCGTCGGTGCAGATGGCTTGCACCTCGTCGCGGGTGGCCTCGTCCTTGGCCAGGACCCAGGGCTTGCGCTCGTCGATGTACTGGTTGGCCCGGTCGGCCAGCGCCATGATCTCGCGCATCGCGGCAGAGTATTCGCGGCGCTCGTAGCGCTCGGCGATACCGGCAGCGGCCTGCGTCATTTCTTGATGGAGTTCCGGGCGCTCCAGTGTCGCGGCCAGCCGGCCGTCGAAGTGCTTCTTGATGAAGCCCGCGCAGCGGCTGGCGATATTGACCACCTTGCCCACCAGGTCCGCGTTGACGCGGTAGCGGAAGTCCTCGAGGTTGAGGTCGATGTCGTCGATGCCCGAGCCGAGTTTGGCGGCGAAGTAGTAGCGCAGCGCCTCCGGATCGAGATGCTCGAGGTAGGTCTTGGCCTTGATGAACGTGCCGCGCGACTTGCTCATCTTCTCGCCGTTGAGGGTGAGAAAGCCGTGGGCATGGATCGCATTCGGGGTGCGCATGCCGGCGCCCATCAGGGTTGCGGGCCAGAACAGGGTGTGGAAGTAGGCGATGTCCTTGCCGATGAAGTGCACCAGCTCGGTATCGGCATCCTTTCCCCAGAACTCGTCAAACGACAGCCCTTCGCGACGGGCCAGCTCGATGAACGAGCCGATGTAGCCGATCGGCGCGTCCAGCCAGACGTAGAAGAACTTGCCCGGCGCACCCGGGATCTCGAAGCCGAAGTAGGGCGCATCGCGGGAGATATCCCAGGACTGCAGGCCCGACTCGAACCATTCCTGGAGCTTGGCCTTTATCGATGACTGGACCTCGGCCGCGTCGAGCCAGGCCTTCAGTCGGTCGCCGATCTTGGGCAGGTCGAAGAAGTAGTGCTCCGAGTCGCGCTCGACCGGCGTGGTGCCGGAGAGTACGGATTTCGGATTCTTCAAGTCGGTGGGCGCATAGGTCGCGCCGCAGACTTCGCAGTTATCCCCGTGCTGGTCGTCGGCGCCGCACTTGGGGCAGGTGCCCTTGATGAACCGATCCGGCAGGAACATCTGCTCGGTCTCGTCGAAGGCCTGCTTGATGGTCTTGCGGCTGATCAGGCCGGCGGCATCGAGCTTGCCGAAGATTTCCTCGGCCATGTTGCGGTTGTCGTCGGTGTGCGTGCTGCCGAAGTTGTCAAAACCGATGTCGAAGCCCTGGAAATCCGCCTCGTGGAGCTGGTGGATCTTGGCGATCAGTTCTTCGGGCGTCATGCCCTCCTGCTTGGCCCGCAGCATGATCGGGGTGCCGTGGGTGTCGTCGGCGCAGACATAACGGCAGTCGTGGCCGAACAGCTTTTGCGCGCGCACCCAGATATCGGTCTGGATCGTCTCGATGATATGACCGAGGTGCAACGGACCGTTGGCGTAGGGCAGGGCGGAGGTGACGAGAATCCGGCGTTGTTTGTCCATGCGTGTGCGCTGTCTTTATAAGGATGTGGTCGGGGCCGTCGGGCGGCAGCCCCGAAAGGCTGCGCCCCGCCGGCGGTATTGGTGATGATTGGTCATTCAGGGCGCGGCAGTTTAGCATGCAGCGACGTTGCCAGATTCCGGTGCCGTGCCACCACCAACCCGTTTAAATCCGTCAGGACGCCCGACTGCATGCGTATCGCGATTGTCGCCCCTGACCTCCCGGACGAGGTCATCCCCACCTTTCCCGCCCTGACCGATGCGGTCCGTGCCCGGCCGGGACTCAAGTTCAGCGTGATCACGGGCCCCGAGTCGGGCGCCTGGTTTCGCCGTCACCCGGACGTCGACGAGGTGGTGGTGTTCGAGAGTGCCTCTCTTCTCGCCTCTCGCTGGACGCCGGCGGGTTGGCGGGCCGGGCGCGCCTGGAAAGAGACCCTGCGTGCCCATCCGCAGTTGGAGCAGGCCGATTACGTGGTCGACCCCTTCGGTCGCCCCGAGACCCTCGCGATGGCCAAGCGCCTTCCCGCCACATCGGTGGGTGTCGCCCGCCCCACCAAGGGCCGGCTGCCGAAACGGCAACCCTACGATTCGCAATACCCGGTGCCGGATGATCTGCACCGGGTACAGGGCGTACGCGTGCTGTTCGCGGCGGTGCTCGAATATTCGCTGCACGATCTCAACCCGGATTACGGCCTGTCGATCGAGGCCGAGCCGGTGGTCACGGACCTGTTGCTCGATACCGGCGGTCTGCCTTTCGACGAGACCGGCATCGAGTTGATCCGACGCCGTCTCGACGAAACCGGGGTGAGCCTCGATGACGTCTCGGCCCATCCCCCCGACGATCTGGATGAATGGCAACGCCGCCTGACGCAAAGCCGTTACGTGCTGGTGGGCAACAATCGTTGTGGCTGGCTGGCTGCGGCGCTCGGCATTCCCGGGGTATGCGTCTGCCGCGATGGCGAGGCCACGCACGAGGGAGTGATCACCACGCGGCGCTCGCGACAGAAGTTGATCAATGTCGACCATCCACCGATGAACCAGCCCGAGATCGTGGTGGAATCGATCATCCAGGTCATTACCCAGGGCAAGGCACCGATCGAACTGCCGGAGGAACCGCCGGCCAGTCAGGAAGGTGTCGAGGTCGCTCCCGAACACCCATGAAATCGACCAGCCTCGGTACCGAGACGATGACCGGTTCCGCTGATCTGCCGGCCTTTGAATGGGTCGATGACGCCATCTTGCCGAACACCCTCTGGCTTCCGGCCCGGGCCGAGCGCATGCTGGTGCTCAATGACGTCTCCGAGCCCACCTTGGCCACGCCCGAGGTCGCCGGCTGGCTGGCCGATCCTGCCACCCGGATCGCCGCTGGTGGCTCGAACGTCGTTTTCGCCACGCCCCGTATTACCCAGGCCGTGAGCATTGCTGCATCCCGTTGGTCGTCTAATCCCACGCATGCTGACACGGTCGAGTTATCCGTGGAGGCGGGCATGGGGCTGGATGCGCTCGTGCGTGCCACCACCGAGAGTGGTTGGTACGGTCTGGAAGCGCTTGCCGAGATACCCGGCACGGTCGGCGCTGCGCCCATGCAGAACGTCGGGGCGTACGGGACGGAAATCGCCGACCGGACGCGTTGGGTCGAGGTATGGGACCGCCGGGAATGCTGTGTCGAGCGATTTGCTCGTGATGCCTGTGACTTTTCCTATCGCCGCAGTCGCTTCAAGCGCGAACCAGGACGCTGGCTGATCCTGAGGGTCGGGCTGTGCCTCTCGACCACGCCACCGGCCGGCTGGCCGCCCGTCGCCTATCCGGGGGTGGACGAAGCCGTGAGCGACTGGAGTGCGCGAACCGGGCGGGCGCGTTCGACCGTGTCGCCGGCGGAGTACGCCGAGGTGATCACCACGGTTCGCCGCGCCAAACTGCCGGACTGGCGGGGCGGTTGGCCCGGTAGTGCCGGAAGTTTCTTTCACAATCCGGTCGTGGCGTCGAAGGTGGCCGATCGTTTGTCGCAACAATGGCCGAACATGCCGCGGTTCGATGTCCCCGGTGGGGTGAAAATACCCGCCGGCTGGCTGATCGAGACGGCGGGGCTGATGGGTCATCGCGAGGGGCCGGTTGCCGTGTCGTCGCGGCATGCCCTGGTGCTCGAGCACCACGGTGGAGCAAGCGGCGCGGCATTTCTCCGTTTTGCGGAGTCAGTGCGCGATCGGGTAGAAGACGAGACGGGCATTCGCCTGATGATCGAGCCCGAGTGTGTCACTGATCGATAGTTACTTTGCAGAATGTGGCGATGTGGCGATGCTGGGGGTTGGAAGCTGGCTGACACGGTCATCGAGCGGCCAACGGAATCGGCCGAACAAGCGGAGACGCGCCTAAGCGAAGGCGACGAGTGCACGGATGGACACCGCTGCGAGAGGTCGATCCAAGTCGGTGTAGCCCAGTCCTAATAGCGAAAACCCCGGAAATGTCCGGGGTTTTTAGTGGTTAGTCGTTGCCCTTGCCGTGCTTGCGGGCGATCTCGGCATCAAGAAGCGCGTCGATGTCGTCCAGATCATATTCCGGATCCTTGTCGTCATCCTTGGCCTTTTTGTCTTCCTCGGGAATTTCGACATCATCCAGGTCGATCACGCCGTTCTCGGACTCGTCCCCCTTGTCCTCGCGCCTTTCGTCTTTCTGCGCTTCATCCGGCTCGGGCAATTCCGGTTCTACGTCCTTACCCTCCGGACCCTCCGGCTCGCTTGGCTGGGCACTGGAAACCGTCTTGTCCTCGCTGTCGGTGGACGGAGAGGGCGCCTTTTCCTGATCGAGCTCGACTTCACTCGACGGCTGGGCGTCTTCCCCGGATTCGCCAGTCGTTTCCGTCTCGTCGGTTAGCGCGGTCTCGTCGTTGGAGCTCTCGTCGGAGGCATCGGTGTCGATATTCTCGGGTTGGGCCTTGGCGGCCGACTCGATCAATTGGTCAATATCGCCGGCCTCCGGCGGGGTGTCGTCCTGCTCTTCTGCGGCTTTTCTGGCTTGCTCCTTGGTTTCGGCATCCGCCTCGTCGGTGCTCGGTTCCGCGGGCTGATCATCCGCCTCGGTTTGCCCCACCGTGTCCGCCCCAATGGTCTCCGTCTCGGAAGTGGCTGCGGCAGATGGTTGCTCCTCGCGCGCCTTCGACGCAGGCTCCATGGCGTCAGTCTTTTCGTTCGAAACGCCCTCTTCGGCCATGGCGGCGGCCATTTCGTCTTCCGCCGAGAGGGAGGGTTCTTCTTGGGCTGTTTCTTCAGCCGCAGATGGCTGACCTTCATCGGCGATGCCGTTGGAGTCGTCTTCATCGTCTTCGGTGGCCGTCCTGGACGCGACCAGGTCTTCGGTGAACACCTCGTCGGCACGGCTCTTGGCGGTTTCACAATCCGCGCCGGCGTCCATTTCCTGAATCATGACGATGGCCTTGAGCACGGTGGCGACATGGGGCTCGCTGTTGTAATCGAACTTGCGGCCATATTCACGCACCATGACGTTGACCGTTTCCAGGCTTTCGGCAAGTTGCTTGGCCTGTCGGTCACGTTGTTCGCGCAGCTCGTTGACGTTGTTTTCGAGCTCTCGGGTCCGTGAGTCGTCAGCGTCGTTCTGTTCGACCTGGGCGCGGGCCATGGTCAACAATTGATCCAGATCGGCCTGCCGGACTTGCAGGAAACGCCGCGCGACCGCTGCCAGTTCGTACCGCTTGGGTTCAAGCCAGGGCTCGACCATGGCCTCCACGGCATCGAGGCTGCGCTCGGCATAGCTTTCGCGCTGTTCGTCATCGACCGTGAGTTCCGGCCAAACGCGCTGGATCTGGCGATCGAGCATCTCCTCGGAGGCGCGCATGATCGGATCGCGATCGTCCAGCAGGCGTTCGGCGGCGCCGGTATGCCGCCGCTGTCCCCGCCAGACCAGGATGGCGAGGACCAGTGAAATCACGATGAATCCCGCCAGCAATTCGGTGGCGATGATGGCCCAGTCTGAACTCAGGAAGTAATCGAGCATGTGTCCATGTTCCGTGATGTGTCGATTGGTGACGGCCGGCGGGGTCAGTCCCGCGCGGCCTCAATCAGTTGGCGACGCAGGCGTCGGGACACCAGTCGCCAGGTCCAACCCAGCAGGCCGAGGATCACAAGCCCACCGAGGCCGACCAGGACCGCGATTAGCGGGTTGCTCTCCGGGTCGCTCTCCGTGGCCTCGCTCGGCTTGTCTTTCGGGGTGGGCTCGTCGGCTGGCGTCGAGACTTGCGGCGCCGGGATCGGTTGATCGAGAGGCAGGCTTAGAGCGCGACCGTCGTCGGTCTCACCGCTGACGGTCCCGGTAACCCGGCAGTCGCTGCCATCGATGTGGGGTAGTTCGATGCGGTTGGTCGCCTCCAACAGCGGGGTCTCGATGGCGATTGGCGACCCTGTTTCACATTCGATTTGCGCGGCAAGCCGGGACGCGCTTGGATCGAGCAGAGCAACGTCCTGTTCGATGATCAAGTGAGCGGCCGGGCCACCCGTGTCGGCGCCAACATCGGTACCCGTGTCTTTGCTGTCCTGCCGGGCCGCCAGGTGGGGGCGGACAACGCGGGTGGCAAAGGGTAGGGTGCGGGCCAGCGCGATCTTTCTGCGTATCACCCGTTCGAAGGTCGGACCGCTGGCATGGCCTTCGAGCGTGTATATCCCCGATTCGCCGTCAAGCCGCAACTGAAAATCGTAGCGGCTATCGCCGCCGAGCACGTCGGGGTCGGCCCCGATGTCGTTGAGTTCAATCGACTCGATCACCGTTTCTTGTGGGTCGGTGACGTCGACCTGCGCCTGAAGGTCCTTGGTCAATCGTCGTTCGACGATCGGTTCGCCCCGGTTGGTCAATAGCAACCCGCCCTCGATGGCCTCGCCGGGGAACACCCGGCTGGGCAGGCCGGGCAGGCCGGGCATGGCCAGCTTGAGGTCGGTGATCACCAGGGCCCGGTTGTCGGGATCCTCGGCGGCGAGGATGCGCCAGCTGCCGGCCGGCGGGTCGCTGATCGTGATCAGATCCCGCCCGGCGCTGTCGTCCCAACGCCAGTCGGCCAGCGCACTGGCGATCTCTACATCGATCTCACCACCGTCGGGGATCTGGATGCGGGTGGGCGCGGCGTCGGTTTCCCGGAAGACGACCAGTGTCAGTTCGCTGATGCTCTCATCGACACGAAAGCGGTTTTCCACCAGCGGCACCCCGGTACGTGGGGCGGTCGCCTCGAACAGCGCCAGGAACACGCGCTGCAGGTCCTCGTTGCTGCGGGCGCTCAACGCGAGCCCGCCGGTGCGCTCGGCGATTTCCGTGAGGATCGACTCGTCGGCGGCCTCGGAAAGGGCCACGGTATGTACCTGGACCTCAGCCGCGATCAATGACGCGATGACCGTGTCACGCAGGCGGGTCGTTGCCCGTTCGTTGACCGCCTCGTCGGGCGAGATATCGACCTTGCCGTCGGACAGCAGGATGATATTGCGCTCGGTATCGTCGGCCCAGTCACGGTTGGCGGCCTCGAGCGCCGCCGGGATGTCGGTGAACGGCTCGTTCGAGCGGATTTGCGCGGCCGCGGCGCGCATCGCCTTCTTGGTTTCAGGGGTGGCGAGAGAGGCGGGCAGGACCTCGCTGATCCGATTGCCGAACAGGTCGAGTCGGACGCGGCTTTCCTCGGGCACCAGATCACCGAGCAGGCGCAAGGCCGGCTCGCGCAGGTTTTCCGGATCGGTATTCTTCATGCTGCCCGACACGTCGATCAGCACGTGCAGTTCGGGCGAAGAGGCGGCATGAGTCGGGTGGGCGAGGATCGTGGCAGCGAACAAAAGCGCCGCCCAGGATCTGACCAGTCGACGCCTCGGCCGCGATGCCCGAGTCGTCCTCACAACCAACGTGTGCGGCCGGGTAGCAAAAGTTGTCAGGCGGGGGGCATCAAGTCGCGGCACAGTGCTGGTATCCTTGTGATCAAACGCGGTCACTATCTTGCGGGATAGTGCCGCTTCATTTCGTCTGCAACAACACAAAGTCTCGAATCTATGGCTCAGTACATCTTTACCATGAACGGCGTCGGCAAGGTCGTCCCGCCGAAAAAGCACATCCTCAAGGACATCAATCTCAACTTCTTCCCCGGCGCGAAAATCGGCGTGCTCGGTTACAACGGTGCCGGCAAGTCGACCTTGCTGCGCATCATGGCCGGTGTCGATACCGACATCATCGGCGAGGCGCGTCCGCAACCGGGTACCAAGATCGGCTATCTCAAGCAGGAGCCGGATCTTGACGGGGAAAAGGACGTGCGCGGCAACGTCATGGACGGTGTCGGCGAGATGGCCGGATTACTTGAGCGTTTCAACGCCGTTTCCGAGCAATTTGCCGACCCGGACGCCGATTTCGAGGCGTTGATGGAAGAGCAGGGCAAGCTGCAGGACCAGATTGAGGCCGGTGGCGGCTGGGATCTCGATCGCAAACTCGAGGTGGCCGCCGACGCGCTACGCCTGCCGCCGTGGGATGCCGACGTCAATCTGCTATCCGGTGGCGAGCGCCGCCGGGTGGCGTTGTGCCGCCTGCTGCTGTCGGACCCCGACATGCTGATTCTCGACGAGCCGACCAACCACCTCGACGCCGAATCCGTCGCCTGGCTGGAGCGCTTCCTGCAGGAATTCTCCGGCACCGTGGTGGCCGTGACGCACGATCGCTACTTCCTCGACAACGTCGCCGGCTGGATTCTCGAGCTCGACCGCGGCCAGGGCATCCCCTTCGAAGGCAACTACTCGCAGTGGCTGGAGACCAAGGAAAAGCGCCTCGAGCAGGAAGAAAAGTCCGAGTCCGCTCATCAGAAGGCCATGAAGCAGGAACTCGAGTGGGTGCGCCAGAACCCCAAGGGCCGACAGGCCAAATCCAAGGCGCGCATGAAGCGCTTCGAGGAACTGCAGTCCGAGGAGTACCAGAAGCGCTCGGAGACCAACGAGATCTACATCCCGCCCGGTCCGCGCCTGGGCGACAAGGTGATCGAGGTCGAGGGGTTGACCAAGCGCTTTGGCGACCGCGAGCTCTATCAGGGACTGGACTTTTCCGTGCCCAAGGGCGCGATCGTCGGCATCATCGGCCCGAACGGCGTGGGCAAGTCGACGCTGTTCCGCATGCTGATCGACGAAGAGAAGCCGGACGGTGGCACGATCGAGATCGGCGAGAGTGTCGAGTTGGCCTATGTGTCCCAGTCTCGCGAGGACATGGTGGACACCAAGACGGTCTGGGAGGAAATCTCGGACGGTTACGATCACATCACGGTGGGCAAGTTCGAGATGCCCTCGCGTGCCTACCTGGGCCGCTTCAACTTCAAGGGCCAGGACCAGCAGAAGTTCATGAAGGACCTGTCGGGCGGTGAACGCAACCGGGTGCATCTGGCCAAGTTGCTCAAGGCCGGCGGTAACGTGCTGCTGCTCGACGAGCCGACCAACGATCTCGACATCGAGACGCTGCGTGCGTTGGAAACCGCGCTGCTGGACTTCCCGGGTTCGGCGCTGGTGATCTCGCACGATCGCTGGTTCCTCGACCGGATCGCGACGCATATCCTCGCCTTCGAGGACGACGGCTCGGTGACGTTCTTCGAGGGGAACTACCAGGAATACGAGGCCGATCGGCACAAGCGCCTCGGTGATGCGGCCGACCAGCCCAAGCGCGTGAAGCACACCCGCCTGGCAAGCTGATCTTGATCGCCGGGTGTCAACGAAGCGGCGCCCGGCGTTTTTCATGGAGAAGGGAACGTGGCCAATCCGGCACTTGAACAAGCGATTATCAACAAGATTCGCGATAAGGGAATCTCGCTGCCCGTGCTGCCCGACGTCGCTATGCGTGCCCGTCGGGTCATCGACGACCCCAACAGTTCGGCGGGTGACCTGGTCGAGGTGATCGGCCAGGACCCGGCGATCGCCGCCCGACTGATTCAGGTGGCGAACAGCCCGCTGTATCGCGGCGCACAGCACATCGACAACCTCAACCAGATCGTTTCGCGGTTGGGGATGCGCACGGTCAGCCAGCTGATCGTCTCGCTGTCGGCCAAGCAGCTGTTCACGGCCAAGACGGCCATGATCAAACGGGTCATGCGTGACCATTGGGCGTTTGCCTCGCAGGTGGCGGCCCTGGCGAACCACATCGCCCGCCGCCACACGAAGCTCGATGCGGATCAAGCCCTGCTCGCGGGGTTGCTGCACAGCGTCGGTGGGATTCCGGTAATCGTGGTGGCCGAGGAGATCCCCAAGCTGCAGGAGGCGCCGGCTGTGCTCTACGAACTGGTCGAGAGCCTGCAATCACGGTTGGGCGGCAATATCGTCAAGGCCTGGGATTTTCCCGACATGTTTGCCGAGGTGATCGAGCATTGCGGTGACCTGGGCTATCAGCACAACGGCGATCCGAACTATAGTGACGTGGTGATCTGCGCCATCGCCCAGGCGCGCGGCATCAGTCGCACGCCGGACGATCGCCCGATCATGGCGGCGGAAAAGCTCGGCGTCGATCTCGAGTCCAGCATGATCGATGATGAGCTCGACGAGGCCATCCGCGCATTAGGTGGATGACCAGTGAAAGGGAACCGATACCGCCAACCCCGGTCTTCATGGAGACCGGGGTTTTTTGTACCCGTGAGCCGTTTTAAAGAGGGTAGTTGCGATGCGTTTGCCGTTTACCGTTCCACTGCTGGGCCTGACGCTCGTGATTGCCGGTTGCGCGACGCACCCGGTCACCGGACGCAGTCAGTTGATGATCATGCCCGAGGGACAGGCCAATCAGATGGCCTACCAGGCCTATTCCCAGATGGCGAGGGAGAAGCCGACGTTGTCGGCGTCCGCCGCGGCCAGTCAGCGGGTGCAACGCATCACGCAGCGCATCGTGCCGCAGGCGACTCGTGTCTACCCGCAGGCGGCGGGGTGGCAGTGGGAAAGCCTCGTGTTCCGCGATGACAGCGTCAACGCCTTTGCAATGGCCGGCGGCAAGGTGGGCATCAATACGGGCATGCTCAACAAGCTCCAACCCACCGATGACGAGTTGGCTCAGGTGATTGCTCACGAGATTGCCCACGCGCTGTCGGGGCACACGCGCGAGAAGATGTCGATGGCGATGACCCAGCAGATGGGGTTGTCGGTGGCCTCGGCCCTGGGAGGGTTGGATAGTCAGACGGCAGCGATGGCGCAACAGGTCGCGACCGTGGCCATCGACCTGCCATTCAGCCGTCGAATGGAACTCGAGGCGGACAAGGTGGGGTTGTTGCTGGCCGCCAGGGCCGGTTACGACCCGCGAGCGGCCGTCAGCCTGTGGCGCAAGATGCAGGCACAGGGCGGGGGCGGCGGCCCGGAGTGGCTCAGCACCCACCCGGACAGCGGCAATCGCATCCAGGCATTGGAACGCGCCATACCCGGCGTGATGCCCGATTATCGCCGGGCTACCGGGCGCTAGCGCGCGCCGGCCAGAGCCAATGGTGTGGCGTCCGTCTCGTCGCGAGGGGGCGACTCAATGCCCCCGGCATCCAGTTCGAGATGCACCTCGCGGGGGTGGAACGGTTTGATCCGTCGCACGCTCAGGCCTTGAGCACGTCGGTGCACGATCAGTTGTGCCCAGGCGGGGCTTGAGGGGGCGGTCATGGCGGTGCCTGCGGCCATCTCGGCGCCGAGCGGGTAGGGCGTGACCAGGCATCCGCCCCCCGTCTCGGCGGCCAGCTTGAGCCGTCGTCGCAGGGCAAAGCCCAGCGGGGGCAGCCAGGCGACGACCAGCGGGTAGACACCGGACTGGAGCACTTCCTCGGTCGCCCAACCCAGTTCGCGCAGGTTGCGTGGTTGGATGACGAGCAGGTTGTCGAGTTGCACTCCCTGTTGTTGCCAGCGCTCGGCACAAGGGAGCGCTGGCGGGTTGATCAACGCCACGCCTGCCGTTCGGGTTTGTCGATGCAACCAGGGCATCAGCAGGGCCGTGGTGCCATGGCCCAGTGATGACTGGAACCAGTCTTGATGCCGTTCCAGTGGTGTCGTGTCGAGTCGCTCACAGGGGCGACGCCAGATCCCGCTGGTGGCACGGCCGGCATAAAGCTCCACCAGCCCCTCGCTGGGCCAGCCGCCGCCCAACAATTCATCGAGTGCCGACCAGCCGCTGGGGCAGGGCGCGGCGCTCGACGCGGGCGGGCGAGTCTGCCGGCCACGCCAGATGTCGTGACGGGCCAACAACTCGGCGACGTCGTTCCCCCCGATGGCGTGTGCTCCCATGATGTGCCGATCCTCCCGGGACGAATTGGTCGCTTCTCATGGCGTTTCGACGCTGCCGAGACGCCAAGTCAGGCCGGGCTAGGCCAGGCCAGGTGCCCGTCAGTCGAATGTCCGCAACACGCCGACCACGCGGCCCTCGACGATCAACTCCTCGTGTCGCAGGTCGACCTCGATCGGTGTCATCTCGGTGTTCTCCGGGATCAACCAGACCTTTGCCCCGCGGCGTCGATAGCGCTTGACGGTGACCTCGTCGGCCAGGCGGGCCACCACGATCTGGCCGTTGCTGACGTCCTCGGTGCGATGCACCGCGAGCAGGTCACCATCCATGATCCCCGCATCGCGCATGCTCATGCCGCGTACTCGCAACAGATAATCGGCGCGAGGGCGAAACAAGGCCGGATTGACCGGCACCTGGGACTCGACGTGTTCGGCTGCCAGGATCGGGCTGCCGGCAGCAATCCGACCGATCACGGCCAACTCGTCGCGGTGGGAATCGTCGGGCAGGCGAATGCCCCGGGAGCGCCCCCCCAGCAGTTCGATGGCCCCTTTTTTCGCCAGCGCCTTGAGATGGCTTTCCGCGGCATTGGGCGAACGGAAACCGAGGGCGGCGTTGATCTCCGCCCGGGTCGGCGGCATGCCGGTCTCGTGGATGGTGTCGCGGATGAACGCCAGGATCTCGGCCTGTCGGGGCGTGAGCGGGCGCGGTGTGTTCGATTCGGTCATGGTGACGGTCTTGGCGGAAGCGTGAGTTGATTGTACTGTAATAAATAACAGTATTCATCTCCCGGAGTCCTCATGTCCACCGAGTCGCCATCCCGATCGTCAGCGCACGAACCTTACTGGCTGGCACTGCGCTTTCCGGAGGCCTGGTTCGAATGTCGCTGCCCCGAACAGGAACGCCATCATCGCCCGCCCGCGGTGCTCCTGGACGGGGGTGGGCGCAGTAGCCGGGTGGCGGCGGTCAACCGCGTGGCCGCCGGACTGGGTATCGAGATCGGTCAGAGCCTGGCCACGGCGCGCTCGCGTCATCGGGCAAACGCCACGGCGGATACGCCCCTGCGGTGCCTCGGGGTCGATCACCGGGCCGTGGAAGAATGGCTGGCCGAATGGGGCGAGTGGGCGCTGACGTATACCTCGCGCGTCAGCCGCCCGCCAGCGGTGCGATCCGGTGTCGATGTCGGTGCGGGGTTGTTGCTGGAAATCGGTGGGAGCGCGGCGCTGTTCGGCGGGCTCGAGGCATTGGTTTCCCGGCTGCTCGAGGCATTGAAACCGTGGCAACTGGTGGTGCAGGTCGCGGGGGCGTCACCCCCGCGTGTCGCCTGGGCCCTGGCGGCTGCGGTGGCCGACGAGCCCCCGTGGTTGTGTCGTCCCCGGGAGCAACTGGCGGCCGTCAGCCGACTGCCCCTGGCGTTCATCGACTGGCCGACTACCTGGATCGAGCGCTTTGCCGAACTGGGTCTGCGACGGCTGGGCGAGGTCCGTCGCCTGCCGCGTGACGGGTTGGGGATGCGCACCGATCCGCTACTGTTGGCCGATCTGGATCGCCTGTTTGCCGCACGGGACTGGCCGCTGGCCGACCTGGTGCCCCCGGCTCGCTATGCCCGCGAGGTGAGCCTGTGGGATCCGGCCAGCCAGGTCGATCGCCTGTTGCTGCTGGCCCGCGGCCCGCTGGTGGGGTTGAGCGAGTTCCTGCACCGTCGGCGCCTCGCGGTGGCGAATTTCGTGATGTGGCTCGGCCACGAGGAGAGAGCGTCGACCCGACTGGAGGTGGCGACCGCCGAACCCGGCCGGGATGAACGCCTCTGGCAAGAGCAATTGCGTCTGCAGCTGGAATCGGCCGGACAATTGGCGCCGGTCACCCAACTGCGAGTGGAGGCCGACCATTTTGTCGCCCCCCGAGCGGGCCAGGGCAGCCTGTTTGCCGATGCCGACGAGCGTGGTCGCGACGAGCGGGCCCTCTTTCATCGGTTGCAGGCCCGGCTGGGCCGGCCGGCCGTCAGTCGATTGCAGGATGTGCCGAGCCTGATTCCCATGAACCGCTCCCGCCTGCAGCCCTTGCCGGGGCAGCAGGGCAGGTCACCGCGTACCAGGCCCGTCGAGCCACCGGACACATCGCTGCTCCCGGGAGCGTTTCGGCCGTTGTGGTGGCTCGAGAAACCACGGCGGCCCGATGCGCCCGTGCATTACCACGGGCACATCGAGCGGATCGAGACCAACTGGTGGGCGACGGCCGAGGAATCGGCCGACTACTGTGCCGGTGAACTGGTTGGCGGCCGCGCGGTCTGCCTGCGCCGGGAACGCGCGGGGGGCGATTGGCAGGTGATTGGCCTCGACGATTGATGGGCGCCGATGTGCGCCGATATTCGGCTCATCCGCCTCGCGCTCGATTCGGCAGCAACCCTTTCCAGCGCCACCAGACCGAAGCGGCCACCAGCAATCCACTGCCGCCGAAGAGCAGGAAGAAGGTCGGCAGGTCGATGTCGAGCGCCGCGAACAAGACAATGGCCAGCAGGCTGCTGGCCACCATCGCCAGGGCGTTCTGCACATTGAGTGCCGCAATCAGGCGGGCGCGTTGCGATGGCCGCGAGGCCCGCTGCAAATGACTGTACAGCGGGACGACCAGCATGCCCGCCAACACGCCGGTCAGGGCGATATCCACGCCGACTCGCCATAGCGATGGAGAGGGCGCCGATGCGACGAAATACCAGTCGATCGCGACCAACCCCACGCCCAATGCGGCAAACGGGGCCAGTGCCCGCGGGGGACGACGGCCGCCAAGATAGCCCACCAGCAGGCCGCCAGCCCCGATGCTCAGCGCGAACAGCGCCAGCAGCCCGGTCGCGCCGTCGGCCGGTAATTCGAGCACGTCCTCGGCAAAGCGTGGAAACTGGGTGAGATATCCCGCGCCGACGAACCAGAACCAGCTGATCAGCCACATCGACTGGCGCAGGCTGGTCGCTTGAGTCTGCAGGAGTCGCCAGGTCGTGGCCCAGCTTTTGAGTGGCCCGGCATGATCCGGCAGACGTCCCGGCGGCGGGGCAGGAGGGATAAAGCGTGCGGCGATCAGGCCGGCTACCGCCACGCTGATCACCAGCAGGCTCGCAATCAGGGTGGCGCGCTCACCGGTGGCGACAAGCAGTCCCCCGGTCAACGTACCCAGCAGGATGGCGGTAAAGGTGCTCGCCGTGACCCAGCCGTTGGCGCGCATCAGCATGCCCGCCGGCAGGTGGCGGGGCACGATCGCGTATTTGAGCGGCCCGAACCAGGCCGATTGTGCCCCCATCAGGAACACCAGGGTCATCAGCAGGACGATGCTCTGCCACCAGAACGCCACGGCGGCGATGATCATCAGTCCCAGCTCGGTCCACTTGAGCACGCGGGCCAACTTTGCCTGATCGAGGCGGTCGGCCCAGTGGCCCGCCATCGGCGAGAACAGCAACCCGGGCAGGATGAACAGGCCCGCCGCCAGGTTCATCAGTACGTCGATATTGCCGTCCTGCGCCGTGCCGATCTCGTAGGTGATCAGGAACATCACCGAGAAACGGAACGCGTTGTCGTTGAATGCCCCCAGTGCCTGGGTAAAGAAGTACGGCAGGAAGCGGCGTGACAGCAGGCGTGCCGTGGGGCGGCTGGGCATGGCCGGGGAGCTCCTTGGCGGGTATTCGGGCATTGGAACACGCGGGTACGGGGGCGCCAAGCCATTGGGTCGCGGAACATGCTAGGGTTTTGCCGACACACTGGTCACGACAAAAGGGAGCGTCCATGTCCGAGACGGTCGATATCCGCGACTTGCTCGCCTACTGCGAGCGTTTGCTCGAGCCCGAGATCTACCGCGATTACGCGCCGAATGGCCTGCAGGTCGAAGGTCGCCGCGAGATCCGTCGATTGATTACCGGGGTGACTGCCTGCCAGGACCTGCTCGATGCCGCCGTCGACGCCAAGGCGGATGCAGTGCTCGTGCACCACGGTTATTTCTGGAAGAACGAACCGGAAGTGATCACCGGGATGAAGCGCCGTCGCATCGCGACCCTGCTGGGCCACGACATCAATCTGATCGGTTACCACCTGCCGCTCGATGGTCATGTCGAGATCGGCAATAACGCCTGGCTGGCCGGTAGTCTGGGCCTCAACGTGACCGAGCGTTTCGGTCATCAGCGGCTGGCAGTCGCCGGGCGGCTCGAACAGCCGGCGACGGGGGTCGAGCTTGCCGCCCGTATCGCCGATCGCCTGGGCCGTGAACCGCTGGTGGTCGGTCCAACGGATCGACCGTTGCAACGGATCGGGCTGTGTACCGGCGGGGCGCAGGACATGCTGGGCGAGGCCATCGAGCTCGGGCTGGATGCCTTCATCTCCGGGGAGATTTCCGAACGCACCACCCACATGGCGCGAGAATCCGGTGTGACCTATATAGCCGCCGGCCACCACGCCACCGAAACGGGCGGTGTGCGCCTGCTGGGTGAGCGTATTGCCGCGGAATTCGACATCGAGCACCGCTTTGTCGACATCCCCAACCCGGTCTGAAGCTGGCCAACTGGTTCCCCAAGCTAATAAAAGTCTATCCCGAGGTATTAGCTCCGCTTGTTTGACGGCCGCATCGAGATGCTTAAACTACTCCGGCCGTAAAACTGGCAGATGCTTTGCATCGGTGATGCCCGTGGTAACCCGGCGGAATCTTCCGGGTGTTTTTTTGCCGGGTGCAGGGAGGCCGAAAAGGCTCGCCAACAACACGAGCGACGCGGAATCGCTTTCCGGTCGTGATCGATTGACGGATAACCATCCAGGAGTACGACGTAACAATGGCTGATTCTCCCTCCAACCCGGCAAGGCGCCGGTTTCTGACCGGCGCCGCGACGGCGGTTGGCGCGGTGGGCGTCGGCTTTGCCGCCGTGCCGTTCTTGAGCTCCTTCCAGCCCAGCGCCAAGGCCCAGGCGGCCGGCGCGCCGGTTGACATGAACATCGGCAAGCTGGCCCCCGGTCAGATGACCACCGTCGCCTGGCGTGGCAAGCCGGTCTATGTCGTGAATCGCACCGATCGCATGCTCGACTCCCTGTCCGAGATAGAGGATCGCCTCAGTGATCCCCACTCCAAGGTGGCGAGCCAGCAGCCCGAGTTCGCGACCAACCTGTACCGGGCGCGCAAGGAACACGAGCGTTATCTCGTCATTGTGGGTCTGTGTACGCACCTTGGCTGCGCGCCCACCTACCGGCCCGAAGTCGCCCCGGATGATCTGGGCGACGACTGGCGGGGCGGATTTTTCTGCCCGTGCCACGGCTCGAAGTTCGACCTCTCCGGTCGCGTGTACAAGGGGGTTCCGGCGCCGACCAACCTGGTGGTCCCACAGTACGTGTACATCACCGATGAAATCATCCGCGTCGGCGGCACCGAGGAGGATCTAGCATGATCAAGGACCTGGGTAAATGGGTGGATGACCGCCTGCCGGTGTCGCGCTTCTGGAATGCGCATCTGGCGAAGTATTACGTCCCCCACAACTTCAACTTCTGGTACTACTTCGGCTCCTTGCTGCTGGTCGTCTTCGTCCTGCAGATCGTCACCGGCATCTGGCTGACCATGAGCTACAAGCCGTCGGCCGAAAACGCCTTCGCTTCGGTCGAATACATCATGCGTGATGTCGAGTGGGGGTGGCTGCTGCGCTACATGCACTCGACGGGGGCGTCGTTCTTCTTCATCGCGGTCTATCTACACATCTTCCGCGGGATGATGTACGGCAGTTACAAGAAACCCCGCGAGTTGATCTGGATCTTCGGCGTACTGATTCTCCTGGTGCTGATGGCCGAGGCCTTCATGGGCTACCTGTTGCCGTGGGGCCAGATGTCCTACTGGGGCGCGCAGGTCATCATCTCGCTGTTCAGCTCGGTGCCGGTGATCGGTCCGGATCTGGCGCTGTGGGTCCGTGGTGATTACGTCGTCTCCGATGCCACCCTGAACCGGTTCTTCGCCCTGCATGTGATCGCGCTGCCGCTGGTGCTGCTATTCCTGATCGGTGGGCACATCATGGCGCTCCACGAGGTCGGCTCGAACAATCCCGACGGCGTGGAGATCAAGGAAAACAAGGACAACACGGGCAAGCCAGTCGACGGTATCCCGTTCCATCCGTACTACACCGTCAAGGATCTGTTCGGTCTGGGTGTGTTCATGTTCATCTTTGCCGTGGTGCTGTTCTACTGGCCTGACGGCGGTGGTCTGTTCCTGGAGCATCCGAACTTCACGCCCGCCGATCCGCTCAAGACGCCCGAGCACATTGCCCCGGTCTGGTACTTCGCCCCGCACTACGCGATCCTGCGCGCCATTCCGGACAAGTTCCTGGGCGTGGTCGCAATGGTTGCGGCGATTCTGATCCTGTTCGTGCTGCCGTGGCTCGACCGAAACCGCACCCGCTCGATCCGTTACCGCTCGACGGCGTTCAAGGTGAACCTGTTCGCGTTCGCCGCGGCATTCATCGGGCTTGGTTACCTGGGCACCCAGGCGCCGACCGCCCTCGGCACTCTGGCGTCCCAGATACTGTCGGCCGTGTATTTCGGCTTCTTCGTCGCGGTGTTTTTCATCAGCCGTCGTGAACGTACCCAGCCCGTGCCGGAGCGCCTGCAATGATCCGTATTACGTTTCTACTCTGTCTGATCGGCCTGCTGGCCGCGCCCAATGCCAAGGCGGCCAGCAGCAACTATCCGCTCAAGGATGCCGAGGTGGATCTTGGCGACAAGGCCTCCCTGTACCGTGGCGCGCAGACCTTCATGGACAGCTGCGCAAGCTGCCACGGTGCCAAGATGATGCGTTTCGGTCGCATCGGCGACGATCTGGGGCTATCCGAGGAGCAGTTGGCGGTACTGTTGCCCGAGGAGTTGACCAAACCGGGGGACGTCATTGAGACCAACATGCCGGCGGAGTACGCCCAAAGGACCTTCGGCATCGTCCCGCCGGATCTCACGCTGACCGCTCGGGTAAACGGTGGCGACTGGCTCTACACGTACTTGACGACCTTCTATGCCGATCCGGATGCGCTGTGGGGCGTGAACAACGCGGTGTTCCCCGATGTCGGCATGCCGCACGTGTTGGCCGCCGAGCAGGGGCTTTTTCAGCCGGTCTACGAGACCGAAGGCGAGGGCGAGAATGCCAAGCGCCGCCTCGTTGGGCTCGAATCGCCGGAGCGACCCGGCACGCTCTCGGAGGAAGAATTCGAGCAGAAGATGCGCGATCTGACCGCCTTCATGGTGTACATGGCCGAGCCGGCCGCATTGCTGCGCGCCCATTACGGGCCGTACGTGCTGGTCTTCCTGTTCATCTTCACGCTGGTGATGTACCTGTTGAAGAAGGAATACTGGCGCGACATCAAGCACTGATTCGACGCCAATGAGCGGTCAAGCAGACGCTCGACTCCCCGATGAACCCGGCCCCGAGGCCGGGTTTTTGTTATGATGCCGTTTTAACCATTGCACCACGGGAGGCGCCAATGGCGACCGTCAACCGCCGTTCGGTCATGACCTTGTTCACCAGCCCGGACTCGCCGGACTGCCACCGCACCCGCATCGTTCTCGCGGAGAAGGAACTGACCGCTGAGATCATCGACCTGTCCGAACAGGAGCCGCCGGAAGACTTCCACGACCTGTCGCCGGAGGGGACTGTCCCGGTGCTGGCCGATCGCGATCTCGTGTTGACCAATGCCCGGGTCATCATGGAGTACCTGGATGAGCGCTTCCCGCACCCGCCGCTGATGCCGGTCGACCCGGTGAGCCGCGCCAAGGTGCGCACTGCGCTCTACCGGATCGAGAGGGACTGGTACGGTCTGCTGCCGGAATTCGAGCGTGGCGAGAAGACCGTCGCTCGGGCCCGAAAGCAACTCAAGGAAGGGTTGCTGTCGGCCGCGCCGATTTTCTCGGCGATGCCGTTCTTCATGAGCGAAGAGTTCTCATTGGCCGACGTCACGCTGGCCGCCTTGCTGTGGTACCTGCCGAAATACGGCATCGAATTGACTGGACCGGGTGCCAAGCCGATCCAGGATTACATGGACCGTGTATTCAGCCGGCCCACGTTCCAGGCAAGTCTCACGGAAGTCGAACGCGAAATGCGCGGCTGAGCGACGAGTCTCCCCATGGACCGGAGCGCTACCCTGACTGCCCGAACGTTCGCGACTGGAACCGGGTGTTGGCGGAGGTGCCGGTCTGGTATTGGGGCACGTTCCATCCGCGCCGAGCAAACCAAGCCGAATCGCCATTCCATTCGTGCAGAGGTCTCTTAATGCTCTCGAAGCGTCCCTACCTCGTTCCCGCTTTCTATGACTGGATTCTCGATCAGGGACATGCGCCTCACCTGGTCGTGGATGCCGATGCTGAGGAGGTGATGGTGCCGACTCAGTTCGTCGAGGACGGTCACATTCAGCTCAATATCAGTCCGTCGGCGGTGCGTGACTTCCACATGGATCGCGTGGGTATCTCGTTCGAGGCCCGCTTTGGCGGGCAGCCCGAGCGGGTATTTGTCCCCATGCATGCCATCCGTGCGATCGTCGATCGTGACTCGGGGCAGGGGGCGACCTTCCCGGACGAGCCGGAAGAGACCTTCCCGCAGTCCGACGATGACCTTGAGGGGGCACCGGCACCCAAGTCCGAGAGCAAGGGCCGTCCCCAGCTGCGTGCCGTGCCCGGTGGCGAGGAGGGGGCAACGGACAAGGAGTCCGGCGCTTCGTCGTCTCCTAAGTCGGACGATGAATCCGATGCCGACCCGGATGGCGGCGGTCCGGACGACGACCCGCCACCCTCGCCACCCTCGGGCGGCGGCAAGGGCGGTCCGAGTCTCCGGGTCGTCAAGTAGCGGCGTTGTCTTCGGTCGGGACGAAGTTCAGGCAGACGCTGTTGATGCAGTAACGCCGGCCGCTCGGCTGCGGGCCGTCCTCGAACACATGGCCGAGGTGGGCATTGCAGCCGGCGCACAGCACTTCGGTTCGGCTCATGCCGTGGCTGGCATCGGTCCGGGTGATTAGCGCCTCGGAACTGGCGGGCTGGAAGAAGCTGGGCCAGCCGGAGCCCGAATCGAATTTGGCATCGCTCACGAACAGCGGACGCCCACAGCAGACACAGTCGAAGCGCCCCGGGCGCTTTTCGTCGTTAAGGGCGCCCGACCACGGTGCTTCCGTACCGCCAAGGCGGCAAACTCGGTACTGTTCTTCGCTTAGCGTCTCGCGCCAGGGATCGGGGTCGTTGCTCATGATGCGTTCCGTTTTCTTGTCGGTGTCTGGTGGCTTCATCGTATCTTGACCATGATAGCCGACCGAGTCCGGTGTCAACGGGAATTCGATGGGCTGCCGGGACGGCGAGACACTTGGCACCGCTGTCGTCGGCTTGGTATGATTCCGACTCGATCCTTCACTCAAAGAAACGCGAGTAACCTGTTGAGCATATTAAGGATAGGCGACCCAAGATGCCCGGAATGACCAAGCCCGCGATCTTCCGTCCCCAACTTGCCCTGTTGGAGCTGGCGTTGCTGGTCGTCGCGCTGTTACTAGGCGTCTATCTGCTTGCGTTGCTCAGTTACCATCCGGACGATCCCGCTTTCAGCGTCACCGGCTCCGGTGAGGTGCGCAACGCCGCGGGATTGGTGGGCGCCTGGGTGGCAGACGGTGCGCGTTACCTGGTCGGTTTCGGCGCCTACATGTTGGTGCCGGCCCTATTGCCACTGTTGTGGCGCACCTTCCGTCGCGCACGGCAGGGCAAATCCTGGGCAGACCTGCCGTTTGCCATTCAGTGGCTCGGTGTCTTGCTCCTGGTGCTCTGCGTGAGCGTCCTTGCGTCGATCAACCATGAGCCGTTGTCGGCGCCTACTGGCCTCTCCGCTGGCGGGGTGCTGGGTCTCATGCTTGCCGAGGGCATGGTCCGTTTGCTGGGGGCATTGGGCAGTACGCTGGTCCTGCTCGGCTTGATGATGCTGGGCGTATCCGCTACCACCGGGCTTTCCTGGTTCGCGCTCTTCGATCTGATTGGTGCGACGCTGATGCGCATCATCAATGGCCTCCGGGCCGTCGCCGGTTGGATTGTGGCTCGGTTGCCGCTGTCCCGCCGGCCCGGTCCCGCGCCGATCCCGGAAATCGGGGCGAGTTATGAAGAGGTCGAGCAGCGTCGCAAGAAAACGCCCCCGGTGGAAAACAAGCCCAAACCCCGGCCCAAGACCGCGCCCGCACCGACGCCCGCACCGACGCCCGCACCCGTCGCGTCGGTGACCTCCACCAAAAAGAAATCGAGCACGCCGCCGCAACCGGAACTCGGTACGGCGAATGGCAAACCCATTTTTGAACTGCTGGATCGTCCCGTCCAGCAGAGCAGTGGCTTTAACAAGGACGACCTCCAGCACATGTCGGAGGTGATCGAGGCACGTCTGTCGGAGTTTGGTGTGTCGGTTGAGGTGGTGGCCGCGCACCCCGGCCCGGTGATTACACGGTTTGAGCTGCAGCCGGCCCCGGGGGTCAAGGTCAGCCAGATCTCTAATCTTGCCAAGGATCTGGCGCGTGCGCTGTCGATCGTCTCGGTGCGCGTGGTTGAGGTGATTCCGGGCAAGTCCACGGTGGGGCTGGAAATCCCCAACACGGCCCGCGAGATCATCGCCCTGCGGGAACTGCTCGAGTCCCGTCGCTACCGGGAGGCGCGTTCGCCCTTGACCGTGGCGTTGGGCAAGGACATCGGCGGTGAACCGATCATGGCGGACCTGGGCCGCATGCCGCACCTGTTGGTCGCGGGGACCACCGGGTCGGGCAAGTCGGTGGGGGTCAACGCCATGATCCTGAGCCTGCTCTACAAGGCGTCAGCCGAGGAAGTGCGCCTGATCCTGATCGACCCGAAGATGCTCGAACTGTCGGTCTACGAGGGCATCCCGCACCTGCTGGCCCCCGTGGTCACCGACATGAAGGAGGCATCGAATGCCTTGCGTTGGGCCGTCGGCGAGATGGAACGCCGCTATCGGCTGATGGCCAAGCTCGGCGTGCGAAACATCGCGGGGGCCAACGAGAAGATCCGCGAGGCGATCGCGCGGGGCGAGCCGATCAAGGACCCGTTCTACGACCACGCCCAGGCCTTCGATCCCGACCTGCCGCCACCCACGCTCGAGTCGATGCCGTATCTTGTGATCGTGGTCGACGAGTTTGCCGACATGATGATGGTGGTTGGCAAGAAGGTGGAGGAATTGATCGCCCGTCTGGCCCAGAAGGCCCGCGCCGCCGGGATTCACCTGATCCTTGCCACCCAGAGGCCGTCCGTGGACGTGATTACCGGCCTGATCAAGGCCAATATCCCGACCCGTATCGCCTTCCAGGTCTCCTCCAAGGTGGATTCCCGCACCATTCTCGACCAGATGGGCGCCGAACAGTTGCTGGGACACGGTGACATGCTCTATCTGCCGCCGGGCAGCGGCATGCCAATGCGGGTTCACGGCGCCTTCGTCGGGGATGAAGAAGTGCATCGCGTGGTCGAGGCGCTCAAGACCCTCGGCGAGCCGGAGTATGTTGACGAGGTGCTCTCCGAGAACACCGCCGCCAATGTGACCTTGCCCGGTGAAAAGCCCGTGCGGGCCGATGGCGAGGAAATCGACGAGTTATACGACCAGGCGGTAGCGATCGTCACCGAGTCGCGCAAGGCGTCGATTTCCTACGTCCAACGTCGCCTCAAGATCGGCTACAACCGCTCGGCGCGACTGGTCGAGCAGATGGAGGCCGACGGTGTCGTCGGTGCCCTGGGATCCAATGGCAGCCGCGAAGTGATCGCGCCTCCGCCGCCGAGATAGCCGCCGACTCTGGTTGTTTTGCTCTGATTCGTATATACGCGTCGGAACCTGTGCGTATGCCGGGCGTCGAACCGGTCCCACCCACGATCTGGTGATCCATGAACAGACAAACTTTCTACCCCGGTGGCATTTTGGCCTCGTTGGCCTTTTTGACCACCGTCCTGTTTTCGCCGTTGGTGGTTGCCGCGCCGGTGGACGACGTCGATGCACTGGTCAAACAGCTCGCCGAGATCGATACGCTGTCAGCGGATTTCGTGCAGGAACGGCGGGACACCAAGGGCGAGGTGCGCCGTGAATCGTCGGGGACGTTCGTGCTCAAGCGCCCGGGCCAGTTCTTCTGGCGCTACGAAACCCCCTACGTGCAGGAGTTGATCGCCAACGAGGGCACGCTCTGGGTATACGAGCCCGATCTGCGACAGGCCAGCCGTTCGCCCTTGTCGGCGACCGATGGGGCACCCATCGCGATTCTGACCGGCGAACGGCCCGTGACCGAGCTGTTTCACGTTCGCCATCTTGAAGGCGAGGATGGGTTGAACTGGTTCGCGTTGCGCCCCCGAGACGAGCAGGGCGATTTCCGCGAGGTCCTGTTGGGCGTCGACGAGCGGGGCATGCGTGAGATGCGCTTTGTCGATCAGCTCGATCAGACCACGCGGGTGGTGTTCGAGTCGCGCCGTTTCAACCAGCCGGTGGACGAATCGATCTTTCGTTTCGAGGCCCCCGAGGGCGTGGACGTGGTTGAGGCGCGCGAACCACCGACGATCCAGTGAGGTGGGCGTGATCGACTACCCGGTTTTCATGCACACGATCGAAGGTTGGGCGAGTTGAACTCGCAGGACGATCTGTTCGGCGCCGAGGAGCCGAAGCCTCAGGCCGAGTCGACCTCGGTCTATCGGCCGCTGGCCGACCGTCTGCGTCCCAGCCATGTCGATGAATTTGCCGGGCAGGTGCGCGTGGTGGGTGAATCGGCCCCATTGCGTGTGGCGATGGAAAAGCGCCAGGCGCATTCCTGCCTGCTCTGGGGGCCTCCCGGGGTGGGCAAGACCACGCTGGCTGGTCTCTACGCCGAACGCCTGCAGGCGGAAATCGTCTACATGTCGGCGGTCGAGGCGGGGGTGCGTGAACTGCGCGCCGTCATACAGGCGGCCCGCGAGCGCCGACAATCCGCCGGCCGTCTTACCGTCCTGTTTCTCGATGAAATCCACCGGTTCAACAAGACCCAGCAGGATCAGTTGCTTCCGTCGGTGGAGCGGGGTGTGCTGGTCCTGGTCGGCGCGACCACCGAGAATCCCTCGTTCTCACTGAACAACGCGTTGCTCTCGCGCCTGCGGGTCTACCGCCTGCAGCCGCTGGACGATGCAGCGATGCATGCCTTGCTCGACCGGGCGTTGACGCACCCCGAGGGTGTGCGGGAGACAACCGGGGGGCTGCCGTTGGTGATGGAGCCCGCCATCGCCGATCGGTTGGTGGCCGCCGCCGATGGTGACGCGCGGCGCTTGCTCACCTTACTGGAACTGGCGGCGCAACTTGCCGGCGATAATGCCGACGGCACCGCTCGCGAGGTGGGCGAGGAGACGCTTGAATCACTCCTGAGCCAGTCGCCACGGCGCTTCGATCAGGGCGGCGACGAGTTCTACGATCAGATATCGGCCATGCACAAGGCGATTCGCGGCTCGAACCCGGACGCCGGGGCGTACTGGCTGTTACGCATGCTCGATGGCGGGGCCGATCCGTCGTATCTCGCCCGTCGGCTGGTGCGCATCGCCTCCGAGGATATCGGCAACGCCGACCCGCGGGCGCTGACCATGGCGTTGGATGCCTGGACGGCCTTTGATCGGCTCGGGGTGCCCGAAGGGGAGCTCATGCTGACCCAGGCGGCGATGTATCTGGCCGTCGCGCCCAAGAGCAATGCGGTGTACACCGCGCACAAGGCGATACTGGCCACGGTCAAACAACGGGGGACGGATCCCGTGCCCATGCACCTGCGCAATGCCCCCACCGCTCTCATGGAGCGCGAGGGCTGGGGCAAGGGCTATCGCTACGCCCACGACGAGCCCGACGCGTATGCTGCGGGTGAGACCTATCTGCCCGATGGCCTGGTTGGCGAGCGGTTCTACGCACCCGTGGAACGCGGCCTGGAACGCAGTATCGCCGAGCGCATGCGGTATTGGGACGAGCTCGACGAGCAGGCCACCGAGAAGCGGGCATCGGCGTCATCCGACTCCCCATCCGGGTAGACGGTCACGGACCGCAACCTCAGCGGTAGGCAATCCCCTCGATCGCTAGCAGTCGCGACTTGATGCGCGTGCCCTGCGCGTAGCCACCCAAGCCGTAATTGGCCGCGAGCACCCGGTGGCAGGGGATCAGTGGCGCCCAGGGATTGGCGCCGACTGCCTGCCCCACGGCCCGTGCGGCACCCGGCCGGCCCACCCGCTGGGCCAACTCGCCATAGCCGACCGACTCCCCCCACGGCACACGGCACAACGCCGACCAGACGGAACGCTGGAAGGCGGTTCCCACCTTGGGAAAGCCCGGGTGGGTAGTCCAGTCGAATCGGCTGTCGATCCGCATCTGCCAGTCGGCCAGCGCCTGCCCGACGTCGGCATATCCGTTTGGCAGGGCGCGACGAGGAGGGTGGTCCTCGACCGCGCCTTCTTCCACCTGGAGGCGCGCGAGCCCCCCGTCGGTGAAGGCCAGCCGCACCCAAAGGGTGCCATTGCCCGATTGATCCGGACGACCGAGGGGAATCCGCGTTTCGTGGGTGGCATTCATCGCGCGTCAGGGTCTCGTCAGGCCGCTGCCTTCTTGCGGCGGAAGAGTTTTTCACTGCTCGTCTGCAGCAACTCGAAGAACATCGGGATGAACAGGATCGCCACGTAGGTCGCCAGGATCATGCCGCCGACGATCGGTGTGCCCAGCGAATTGCGCGCGGCCTCGCCCGCACCGGTGGCCAGTGCCAGCGGCAGCACGCCGAGGATGAAGGCCATCGAGGTCATGATCACCGGCCGGAAGCGGATGCGCGCGGCCTTGAGGGCGGCTTCCTTGATCGACAGGCCGTCTTCGGTGTGCATCTTCGCGGCGAACTCGACCACCAGGATGGCGTTCTTCGCCGACATCGCGATCAACACCAGCATGCCGACCTGGAAGTAGATGTCGATGTTCAGATCGCGTATCCAGATCGCGATCAGCGCACCGAGCACGGCGAACGGCACGGCGGTGATCACGGCAAAGGGCAGGGACCAGCGCTCGTATTGCGCGGCGAGGATCAAGAACACCATGATCACGCCCAGCAGGAAGGCGATCGCACCGGCCGAGCCGCTGGAAAGCTCCTGGAAGGCCGAGCCGACCCAGCCCAGGGTGTAATCGCCGCCGCCCAGCGCCTGATCGATGACCTCCTGCATGGCGATCAGGGCCTGGCCCGACGAGTACCCCTCCGCCGCACTGCCCATGATCTTGGCCGCTGGGAATATATTGAAGCGGTCGATGACGTCGGCCCCGGTCGTGCGGGTCAGGGTGACCACCGAGCTGATCGGTACCAACTGTTGATCTCCGCTGCGCACGAAGACGTTCTCCAGGTCCTGCGGGTCGGCGCGGAACTCGGCATCCGCGGCCATATTGACCTGGAAATTACGGCCGAACAGCGTGAAGTCATTGATGTAACGGGTGCCGAAGGTGCCCTGCATGGTGCGGAACACGGCGGCGACCGGCACGTCCAGGGCGTAGGCCTGCTCGCGGTCCACGTCCATGCGGAATTGCGGCGTGTTATCGACGAACGTGGTGCGCACCCCGGCCAGTTCCGGGCGCTGGTTCGCGGCGGCAACCAGGGCATTGGCGGCCTCGGCGAGCGCCTTGACGTCGGCCGAGCCGCGCTGCTGGAGATAGGCCTCGAAGCCCCCGGTGGTCGACATGCCACGGATGGGCGGTGGCGTGAACGCCATGATGAAACCTTCCTCGATCTGGGTTCCCGCCCCCATGGCCTTCTTGACCGTCGCCTGGACGCTCTGCTCCTGCTCGGGGCGCTCGGACCAGTCCTTGAGCCGCGTAAAGGCCACCCCCTTGTAGGGCCGCTGTGTGCCGGCCAACAGATCGAAGCCGGCAAAGGCGACCTGCATCTGCACGTCCGGGTTCTCGCGGATCATCGCCGAGTACTCATCCCGCACTTCGGCCGTGCGCGAGAGGCTTGCTGCCGGGTCGAGGTTCAATGTGGAGATGAAGTAGCCCGGATCTTCCTCGGGTACGAGGCCCGTCGGCGTGCTGCGGAACATCACCACGGCGGCGATCACGACGCCCGCGAAGATCAGCAGGCCCACCGGCCAGGCCACCAGGAAGAAGTGCACCAGCTTCATGTAGCCATTGCGGAAGGCATCGAAGCCCCGGTTGAAGAGCCGGAACGGCAGGATCGGCTCCTTTTCCTTGTGGTTTTTCAGGAGCAGGGCGGTCATCGACGGCGTGAGGGTCAGGGCGACCACGCCCGACAGCACTACCGAAATCGACAGAGCGACGGCGAACTGGCGGTACATCTCGCCGGCCAGCCCTGGGATGAAGGCCACCGGCACGAACACGGCAAGCAGGACCAGGGTGGTGGCCACGATCGGCCCCGTGACCTGCTCCATGGCCTTGATCGACGCCTCGCGGGCCTTGAGGCCTTCCTCGCGCATCAGGCGCTCGACGTTCTCGATCACGATGATCGCGTCGTCCACCACGATGCCGATCGCCAGCACGAAACCGAACAGGGTCAGCAGGTTGATCGACATGCCGGTAAGGAACAGACCACCAAGGGCGCCGATCAGGGCCACCGGGATCGCGATCAGCGGCACGATGGTCGCGCGTGGCTTTTGCAGGAAGATGAAGATCACCAGCGTGACCAGGATCAGTGCCTCGACGAATACCTTGAGCACTTCCTTGATCGAGATACGCACGAAGTCGGTGGTATCCAGCGGAATCTTGTAGTCCATGTCGCCCGGGAATCGCTCGGAGAGCTGTTCCATCCGCTCACGCACCTCGGCCACGGTTTCCAGCGCATTGGCGCCGGGGGCGAGATAGATGCCCATCGGGACGGTGGGCGCGCCGTTGTAGGTCGCGTTGAAGCCGTAACGCTGGGAGCCGAGCTCGACCTCGGCCACGTCGCTCAGGCGCAGCGTCCCGCCATCCTCGGACGCGGCGAGGATGATGTTCTGGAATTCCTCGACGTCGGAGAAACGCCCCTGGGAGGTGATGGTGTAGGTGAACGCCTCGCCTGCCTTGTTGGGCGAGTCGTTGAACTTGCCGGCGGCAAACTGGGCGTTTTGCTCGCGGATCGCCTCGGCGATGTCGTCCTGGGTGAGGTTAAAGTGCGCCAGTTTCGCCGGGTCGAACCAGACGCGGATGGAATAGTCCTGCGCACCGAACAGGCGGGCATCGCCGATGCCGGGCACCCGCTTGAGCGAGTCGAGGATGTTGATCAGGCCGTAGTTACTCAGGAACTTGGTGTCGAATTCCTCGTGTTCCGAGATCAGCGTAATGACCATCAGCAGCGCGCTGCTCTTTTTGTTGACCACCACGCCCTGGTTGCGCACTTCCTGCGGCAGTTGGGGCAGGGCGCGCTGCACCCGGTTGTTGACGTCGATGGTTGCCTGATCGGGATCGGTGCCGGTGGCGAAGGTGACCGAGAGGTTCATGGTGCCGGCATCCGAACTGCCCGACGTCATGTAAAGCATGTCATCGACGCCGTTGATGGCCTGCTCCAACGGGGCGGCGACAGACTCGGCCAGGGTGCTCGCATCGGCGCCGGCGTAGGTGGCGCTCACTTCGACTTCGGGCGGCACGATCTCGGGGTACTGTTCGACGGGAAGCCCGGTGAACGCGGCCCCACCGGCGATCATGATCACGATCGCCAGCACGGTGGAGAAGATCGGGCGGTCAATGAAGAATTTCGAAAACATCGGTGATCTCCGATGCCCTCGTCACGAGGGCGTCACGGGCAGGTAGGGTTCGACGGTACGCGAGAGGCGATCAGTCGCCGTCGTTTTTACTGGGGTCTTGCGGGTCGACCGGCGCGCCCGGCCGCACCTTGAGCAGACCGTCGATCACCAGCCGGTCGCCCGGCTCGAGGCCCGACAGGATGATGCGTCCCTGGTCGCTCATCGGCCCGAGCTCGACACGCCGTTGGGCGGCCTTGTTCTCCTCGTCGATCACGAAAACCACGGTGCTGTTTGGTTCTGCGCCGGTACCGATGGCGGTCTCCGGGATGATCACCGCGTCCTGGACCTCGTCGACCTTCAGGCGGACCCGGACGTAGCGGTTCGGCCGCAGGACATCCCCGGGGTTGTCGAACACGCCACGCAACTGGATCGAGTTGGTGCCGCGTTCGATGCTCGCCGAGCGATAGTCGAGTTCGCCGGTGATCGCCTCGCCCTCGGGGCCGGTAATGCCGACAATCTCGGCGGGCGTGGTCCGCTCAGGCGTCGGATTGAGGGCGGCCGTGTCGGCGAACGGATCGTCAACCGGGTAGGAGAGGGTGACCTGGATCGGATCGATTTCCTCGATGGATACCAGCCGATCGCCGACGCTGATCAGGTTGCCGGGATCGACGGCACGCCGGCTCGTGATGCCCGGAATGGGCGCCGACACCGAGGTGTAGTCAAGATCTATCTGTGCGGATTCGAGTTGTGCCTCGGCCACCTGGACGGCGGCCTGGGTGGTTTCTAGCGCCGAACGGGCGTCATCCCGCTGCTTTTCACTGGCCACGCCCCGATCGAACAACGAGTTGATCCGGCGCCAGTCGCGCTGCGCAGCGGCCAGCGTCGCTTGTACCGAGGTGAGGTCGGCTTCGGCCTCGTTTACTGCGGCGCGGAACGGGCGGTCATCGATATGGAAAAGGGCGTCCCCTGTCTCCACCCGCGCGCCTTCGACGTAATCCCGAGACTCGAGGATGCCTGCGACCTGAGCGCGCACCTCGACATTGCGATTGGCCTCGGTTTGACCGGTATATTCCTTGAACACGGCGGCGCTGCTCGGCTCGATCTGAATGACCGGTACCTTGGGCGGGGGCTGGTCACCCTGCTGTGCCACGGCGGGCAAGCTGGTGGCGAGCAGCATCGCGGCGGGAGCAATTGCCGCAACCAGTCGGCGAGAAGTCAGTGCGGAAAGCGCGCAGATCGTGGACATGGGTGTTGTACCGTGTCGGCGGCAGGTCAGACCTGCCATTGCTAGAGGCATGTGGGTCCAGCGGACGCCAGGAAGGCGGGCGCAGAAAAAAGGTAGTGTACTAACGACTTCGTTCGCCAGCAATCTGGGGAACCTCTGCGCCGCTGGGATGTCGCGCCGGGGAGCCTTGAACTTAGGCTAAGCTGGGCGGGAATTCATGTAGGGAGGCTCGATCGTGAGCGAGACCATCTTCAGCAAGATCATCAATCGCGAGATCCCGGCCGATATCGTCTTCGAGAACGACCGCATACTGGCGTTTCGCGACATCAATCCCCAGGCACCGGTGCACCTGCTGATCATTCCGAAAAAGCCTATTCCGACGATCAACGACATCACGCCCGAGGATGCACCGCTGGTGGGCGAGTTGTTTGTCGTCGCCGGGGAGCTGGCCGCGGAGGAAGGGATCGACGAGTCGGGCTATCGCACGGTGTTCAACTGCAACCGCGACGGGGGACAGGAGGTTTATCACCTGCACCTGCACCTGCTCGGCGGGCGGGCGATGGAGTGGCCCCCGGGCTGAGCCGGGCTGAGTTGGATTCAGCCGTTCGCGTCGCGCATGGCCTGATACTGGGCCAGCCGGCGCTCGAGGATATCGCCGTTCGCCACGCCCGCACGTACCGCGCATTCCGGTTCGTTGATGTGGCGACAGTCATTGAAACGGCAGTAGGCCGACGCAGCATGGATCTCGGGGAAACCGTCCTCCAGGGCCGCTGACGGCACCTCGTCGACCGGGAAATCGCGTACGCCGGGGGCGTCGATCAGCCCACCCTCGCCGTCCGGAAATCGGTAGAGCGTGCTGGCGCGCGTGGTGTGCGTGCCCTCGCGGTTGAACGTCGAAATTTCGCCGATGGCCGCCTCGTCCGCGCTGGGGGTGATCTCCCGCGACAAGGACGTCTTGCCCACCCCGGACAACCCCACCATCAGCGTAATCTGCTCGTGGAGCCGGGCACGCAGCGTCTCGATACCGTCACCCGATTTGACCGAAGTGCGAATGACCTCGAACCCCAGGGATTCCCACAGGGCGATGTTTTCCTCGATGGTCCGTCGCTTGTCGGACGGCATGCCGGGTAACAGATCGGCCTTGTTGAGCACGATCACCGGCAAGGCCGGCAGGGCAAACACGGCCACCAGGGTGCGGTCGACCACGTCCGGGTTCATCCAGGGCACTACCGAGGTGATCACCAGCACCTGGTCGATATTGGCGGCCATCATCTTCTTCTTGCCGTAGGCGTCGGGTCGGATCAGCACGTTACGGCGATCCTCACGCTGCTCGATCATCAGGTTTCCCTGCTCGTCGTCGTGCCAGCGGATGCGATCGCCCGTGGTCAGGCGACCCACCGTCCGCCGGGCGCGACCGCGGTGGAGATGGTGGTCGCTGTCCTCGAACAGCAGGTCGTGGCCGTGATGGGTCACCACGATACCCGGGGACAGGGTGGTGTCGGACTCCGTGTCGACGCGCCGCCGGCGGTCGACGTGGCGTTGTTGCTGCTTGCTAAGACGAATCTTTCGAGTCATGCCTCTAGCCCGGATATTTCATGAAGCGGCGTGATGATCGCGCGGGATATTGGTCGCCCAAGGGCTTTTCCGAAGGAGTGACGTATCGGTGATTACGGCCGACTGAGGAACATTCCTTGGGCGGTCAAGAGACGGGCGGTCAAGAGACAAGTGAGGGCGCGTGGATTTCATGAAATATTGGGCTAGCTCAGAGCAGAAAGAGGGTGGCCAGCCCCAGGAAAATGAAGAAACCGCCCGAGTCGGTGATCGCCGTGATCATGACCGCGCTGCCCAGCGCCGGGTCGCGTCCCATTCGGGTACGCAGGATGGGGATGGTCACGCCGAAGAAGGCCGCGCTCAGGAAGTTGAGGCTGACCGCCGCAACCATGATGGTGGAAACCCCCGCGTTCTGGTACATCAGGAAGGTGACCAGCCCGAGGATCCCGCCCCAGACGACCCCGTTGATCAGGGCCACCTTGAGCTCCTTGCTGTAGAGCAGCCGGATATCGCCGCCGCCGAGCTTACGGAAGGCCAGCTCCCGCACGATCATCGTGATGGTCTGGTTGCCGACATTGCCGCCCATGCCGGCGACGATCGGCATCAGGACGGCCAGTGCCACCAATTCCTGGATCGATCCCTCGAACAGGCCGATGACCTGCGCGGCGACGATTGCCGTGACGAGATTCACGGCCAGCCAGGGGGCGCGGTTCTTCACCGACTTGCGCACCGGCGCGAAGATATCCTCTTCCTCGCTCAAGCCGACCTGGGAGAGACGCTCCTCGTCGGACGACTCGCGAATGAAGTCGACCACCGCGTCGATCGTGACCCGACCGACCAATCGGTCGACCTCGTCGACGACCGGCGCACTGATCAGATCGTAGCGCTCGAAGGCATCCGCGCCATCACGCGCCTTGTCTTCGGGATGAAAGCGCACCGCATCGCCTGCCATTACGTCGGCCACGAGGGTTTCCGGATCGTTGAGCAGCAACGTTTTCAAATGGATCACGCCCTCGAACAGCCCGTCGCGATCGATGACGAACAGCTTGTCGGTGTGATCCGGCAACGAGTCCATCCGCCGCAGGTAGCGCAACGCGACCTCGATGGTCACGTCGCCCCGGACCGTGACCAGGTCGAAGTCCATCAGCGCGCCGATGGTGTCCTCGTCGTAGGACATGACGAAACGCAGCTTTTCCCGATCGTCGATCGGCAGGGCGGTGAAGACGTCCTGCATCATCCCCTCGGGGAGATCGGGGGCCAGGTCGGCGAGTTCGTCGGTATCCAGCGTGGAGGCCGCGTTGAGGATCTCCTCGCGGTCCATCACCTCGATCAGGGTGTCCCGGACCGAATCGGAGACCTCGAGCAGCACCTCGCCGTCGCGATCGGAGTGGACCAGATCCCAGATGACCAGGCGCTCGTCCTGCGGCAGGGATTCGAGGACCTTGGCGACGTCGGCGGCGTGCAGCCGTTCGATCTTTTCCGCCAGTTTCGCCAGATCGTGCTTGGCCAGATCGGACAGGGGCTCAAACCCTTCCCCTGCATCGCTGGCCGTACCCGTTCTCGTCTCCTGAGACAGCGTGTCGCGGATCTCGTGGATTAGCGAATCGAGCTCTTCCTGGCGATCAATGTCAGTGAGTTCGGCCATGAACGTCGGATTCCGGGATGGTCTGACGGAAGCAAGGTATCCCGTCGAGGATGGATGAATCGGCGGCCAGTATAGCGGACACCACGTGCCTCCGGGCAGGATGGATTGGCAGAACGCGCGCCTGCGCGCCACCCTTCACGTGCTAGGCTTCTCGGCGCCTCGCTTGCCACGGTTGCCATCAAAAGGAGAGAGTCCATGCACGCCCCGGAAGACAATCTGATCTGGATCGATCTCGAGATGACTGGGCTCGATCCGGTCCGAGACACCATCATCGAGATTGCCACCCTGGTGACCGACAAGCACCTGAATGTTCTGGCTGAAGGGCCGGTGGTGGCCATTCATCAGCCCGAGGCAAAACTCGCCGGCATGGACGAATGGAATACGCGGGTGCATGGGCAGAGCGGCTTGGTCGAACGCGTGCGGCAGAGCGACTGTGATCTGCGCTGCGGCGAGACCCGGACGCTGGAATTTCTGCGCCAGTACGTGCCCGAAGGCAAGTCGCCGATGTGCGGCAACAGCATTTGCCAGGACCGCCGTTTTCTCGCCCGGTTGATGCCGGAGCTCGAGGCGTATTTTCATTATCGCAACCTGGATGTCTCCACGATCAAGGAACTGGCCCGGCGTTGGCAGCCCGAGGTGTTGGCCGGTTACCGCAAGAACTCGAATCACCAGGCGATGGACGACATTCGGGGCTCGGTGGCCGAGCTTTCCCATTACCGGGCCGGCTTTTTCAAGCTCTAGGGCGCGCGTCGTCAAGCGGATTGATAGACTTCGGAAAATCCGTATTCAAGAATCCAGAGAGTCAGGCAGAACATCATGAGTACACGAGTCGGGATTGTTGGCGCCAACGGTCGCATGGGTCGTCGTTTGATCGAGGCGGCACACCACGGCAGTCAGACGCAAATGGGGGCGGCTTTCGCCCGCAGTGGCAGCCCGCTGATCGGCCAGGATGCGGGGCAGATCGCCGGGATCGGGCAGATCGGCGTGCCGGTGTTCGACGACCTCGCCGGCCATGGTGATGACTTCGACGTGCTGATCGATTTCACCACGATTGACGCGACGATGCGTCACCTGGAGATCTGCCGTGAGAAGGGCCGGGCGATCGTTATCGGCACCACCGGGTTGTCCGACGCGCAGAAGGACCAGCTGGCGGCTGCTGCCCAGGAGATCCCGGTGGTCTTCGCCCCGAACATGAGCATCGGCATCAACGTGCTGCTGCAGGTGCTGGGGCAGGTTGCCTCCATGTTGGGTGACGACTACGACGTCGAAATCATCGAGGCGCATCACCGCCACAAGGTCGACGCGCCATCCGGCACGGCCTTGCGGCTCGGGGAAGCGGTGGCCGACTCGCTGGACCGGGACCTGCAACAGGTGGCCATCTACGGTCGGGAAGGGATTACCGGTGAGCGCTCCGCCGAAACCATCGGTTTCTCGACGATACGAGGCGGGGACGTGGTCGGTGATCACACGGTGCTGTTCGCCGGCATCGGCGAGCGCGTCGAGATCACCCACAAGGCCTCGAGCCGCATGACCTTCGCCAAGGGCGCCGTTCGTGCCGCGCAATGGGTGGCCGACAAGCCCGCCGGGCTTTACGACATGAGCCACGTGCTGGGCCTCAAGCCGGTCTGACCCCACGGCTAGATGGGTGCGGCTGGACCAGTGAGCGCCCCGACTCGGCACCTCCCGCCGTGGACAGCATAGGGGCGTTTCAGTCATAATTGCGCCCCGAAACCGAGGGGCGCTAGCTGCCTCGGCGGCCAGCGCCAACTCGGGCGGGGTGACACGACAATTCTGTGGGGGAAAGTTCTTGGATAGCACGGTCTCAGACGCGAACACCGGGCTCCCGGCCAACACGGCGCTCCTGGCTCTTGAAGACGGGAGCGTTTTTTACGGCACCTCCATCGGGGCCGATGGCGAGTCGGTGGGCGAGGTGGTGTTCAACACCGCGATGACGGGCTACCAGGAGATTCTCACCGACCCGTCCTACCGGCGTCAGATCGTGACCCTCACGTACCCGCACATCGGCAACGTCGGCATCAATGCCGAGGATGCCGAATCCGACTCGGTCCACGTTGCCGGACTGGTGGTCCGCGATTCCGGCCAGATGAGCTCCTGGCGCGGCGAACAGACCCTCGAGGCCTACTGCCGCGAACATGACGTGGTCGCCATCTCGGAAGTCGATACCCGCGAGCTGACCCGCCGCCTGCGCGACCAGGGGGCCATGAAGGGTTGCATCGTCGCCGGTGAGGACCTCGACGCCACTGCCGCGGTGGAGAAGGCACAGGCCTTCGCCGGTCTGGCCGGCATGGACCTGATCCCCGAGGTCGGTATCCACGAGGTGCGCGAGTGGACCGCTGGTTCCTGGTGGGTGAATGACGAGGATCGCCCCGAGGCGACTCGTCATGTGGTCGCCTACGACTACGGCTTCAAGCACAACATCCTGCGCAAGCTCGTTGATCGCGGTTGCCGCATCACGCTATTCCCGGCCGACGCGCCGGTCGAGGAATTGCTGGCGTCCAACCCCGACGGCATCCTGGTCGGCAATGGCCCGGGCGACCCGGCGGCCTGCACCAAGGCGATCGGCGACATCGAGCGCGTCCTCGAGACCGGTATCCCGCTGTTCGGCATCTGCCTGGGCCACCAGCTGTTGGCACTGGCCAGCGGCGCGAAGACCAGCAAGATGAAGTTCGGCCACCATGGGGCGAACCACCCGGTCCAGGACCTCGATAGCAAGCGTGTATTGATCTCCAGCCAGAATCACGGTTTTGCGGTCGAGGAGGACAGCCTGCCGGCCCATCTCGAGTCCACGCACCGCTCGCTGTTCGACGGCAGCCTGCAGGGTATCCGTCGTACCGACTGTCCGGCCTTCAGCTTTCAGGGCCACCCCGAGGCGAGCCCCGGGCCGCATGATCTCGACCTGCTGTTCGATCAGTTCGTCGAGAGCATCGACGCCCGTCGCTGAGCCGCCTTTCCAGAACAACCAACTGCCCAGCCACGGCTGGCAGGTGAGTCGAGCATGCCAAAGAGAAACGATATTCAAAGTGTGTTGATCATCGGCGCGGGGCCGATCGTGATCGGTCAGGCCTGCGAGTTCGACTATTCCGGGGCCCAGGCCTGCAAGGCGCTGCGCGAGGAGGGCCTGCGGGTCATCCTGATCAACTCGAACCCGGCGACGATCATGACCGACCCGGAGATGGCCGATGCCACCTACATCGAGCCAATCACCTGGGAGGCGGTCAGCGCGATCATCGAGAAGGAACGTCCAGATGCCGTCCTGCCCACCATGGGCGGCCAAACGGCGCTGAACTGTGCGCTGGAGCTCCACCGGCACGGCGTGCTCGACCGGTTCGATTGCGAGCTGATCGGCGCCAGCCAGGACGCGATCGACATGGCCGAGGATCGGGATCGCTTCAAGGACGCGATGACCGAGATCGGCCTGTCGACCCCGCTCTCGACCGTGGTGCATTCCTTCGAGGCCGCCCTGGCCGCGCAAGGCGAGATCGGCTTTCCGGCGATCATCCGTCCGTCGTTCACCATGGGCGGCACGGGCGGGGGCATCGCCTACAACCGCGAGGAATACGAGGAACTGGTTCGTCGCGGTCTGGATCTTTCGCCGACCAACGAGCTGTTGATCGAACAGTCGGTGCTCGGCTGGAAGGAATACGAGATGGAGGTCGTGCGTGACAAGAACGACAACGCCATCATCATCTGCTCGATCGAGAACCTCGACCCGATGGGCGTGCACACCGGCGACTCGATCACCGTCGCCCCGGCACAGACCCTGACCGACAAGGAATACCAGGTGATGCGCAACGCCTCGCTGGCGGTATTGCGCAAGATCGGGGTGGAAACCGGCGGTTCGAACGTGCAGTTCGCGGTCAACCCGGAGAATGGTGACATGATCGTCATCGAGATGAATCCGCGGGTGTCGCGCTCGTCCGCACTGGCCTCCAAGGCGACGGGCTTCCCGATCGCCAAGGTCGCGGCCAAGCTCGCCATCGGCTACACCCTCGATGAGCTGAAGAACGACATCACCAATGGCGCGACCCCGGCCTCGTTCGAGCCGACCATCGATTACGTCGTCACCAAGATTCCGCGTTTTACCTTCGAGAAATTTCCGTCCGCCAACGATCGACTGACCACTCAGATGAAATCGGTCGGCGAGGTGATGGCGATCGGCCGGACGTTCAGCGAGTCCCTGCAGAAGGGGGTGCGCGGCCTGGAAATCGGGCGGGATGGTCTGGATGAGGTGCTGGAAGGCAGCCTCGCGGACGACGATATCGAAGATCGGTTGGTGCGCGAGCTGCATTCGCCGGGTGCCGATCGACTCTGGTACGTCGCCGACGCGTTCCGCCACGGCTTCGACGTCGAGCGCGTTCACCGTCACTCGTTCATCGACCCGTGGTTCCTGCGGCAGATCGAACACCTGGTGCGCACCGAGGATGCACTGCGGGGCGGACGTCTCAAGGAGATGGGGACCGGGAAGATGTACCAGCTCAAGCGGCTGGGTTTCTCGGATGCGCGGCTGGCCAAACTCCTCGACGAGACCGAGAGCACGGTGCGCAAGCACCGCCACGCGCTGGGCGTGCGCCCGGTCTACAAGCGGGTCGATACCTGTGCCGCGGAGTTCCCGACGTCGACGGCATACATGTATTCGACTTACGAGCCGTTCTGCGAGGCCGAGCCGTCGAATCGTGACAAGATCATGATCCTCGGTGGCGGGCCCAACCGCATCGGTCAGGGCATCGAGTTCGACTATTGCTGCGTTCACGCCGCGCTCGCCCTGCGCGAGGATGGCTACGAAACCATCATGGTCAACTGCAACCCGGAAACGGTGTCCACCGACTACGACATCTCGGACCGTCTGTATTTTGAATCGCTGACACTCGAGGACGTGCTCGAGATCATCGAGGTTGAACAGCCGCGTGGGGTCGTGGTCCAGTTCGGTGGGCAGACGCCGCTCAAGCTCGCGCGCGACCTGGAGAAGGCCGGCGCACCGATCATCGGCACTACGCCGGATGCCATTGACCGGGCCGAGGATCGGGAACGATTCCAGGACATGATCCACAAGCTGGATCTCAAGCAGCCGCCCAACCGCACGGCCAGATCGGCCGACCAGGCGATTCATCTGGCCGCCGAGATCGGTTACCCGCTGGTGGTGCGCCCGTCGTACGTGCTGGGCGGCCGCGCGATGGAGATCGTCCACGACGAGGACGGACTCAAGCGCTACATCCGCGACGCGGTCAAGGTGTCCAACGAGTCGCCGGTCCTGCTCGACCGCTTCCTCGACGATGCCACCGAGATGGACATCGATGCCGTCTGTGATGGTGAGGACGTCGTGATCGGTGGTCTGATGGAGCACATCGAGATGGCCGGGGTCCACTCGGGCGATTCGGCGTGCTCGCTGCCGCCGTACACCGTGCCGCGGTCGGTACAGGATCGCGTCCGTGAGCAGATCACGGCGATGGCCCGCGAGCTGAATGTCGTTGGCCTGATGAACACCCAGGTCGCCATCCAGGGTGACGAGATCTTCATCATCGAAGTCAATCCACGCGCCTCGCGGACCGTGCCGTTCGTATCAAAGGCGGTGGGTGTCCCGCTGGCGCAGGTGGCCGCGCGCACGATGGCCGGTGTCAGCCTCAAACGCCAGGGCATTACGGCCGAGCGGATCCCGCCGTTCTACTCGGTCAAGGAAGCGGTATTCCCGTTCATCAAGTTCGCCGGCGTCGATCCGCTGCTCGGCCCCGAGATGAAATCGACCGGGGAGGTGATGGGGGTCGGTCGCGAATTCGGCGAGGCCTTCGCCAAGGCGCAGGCCGGGGCAAGCAATTCCCTCCCACTGTCGGGTACGGCGTTCATCTCGGTGCGCAAGCAGGACTACAAGGGAATGCTGCCGGTCGCCAAGGCACTGGTGGAGTGGGGCTTCTCGCTGGTCGCCACCCGTGGCACCGCGCGTTTCCTCGACGAGAACGGGCTGGCCGTGACCATGGTCAACAAGGTGACCGAGGGGCGTCCCAACGTGGTCGACATGATCAAGAACCGCGACATCGCGATGATCGTGAACACCACCTCGAACAGTCAGCAATCGCGCAGCGATTCCTACGAGATCCGGCGTGAGGCGCTGCACTATCGGATCCCGTACTTCACCACCTTGGCCGGAGCCGAGGCGATGGCGTTGGCATTGAAATATCTGCACCAGCCGGTCACCGTCAACCGGCTGCAGGACCTGCATCAGGAGTGTGTTACATGAATCAGACCCCGATGACCGCCGCCGGTGCGGCCAGCCTGGAGGAAGAGCTCAAGCGACTGCGAGGCGTGGAGCGTCCCCGTATCATCGCGGCGATTTCCGAGGCACGGGAACTGGGCGATCTCAAGGAAAACGCCGAGTATCACGCCGCCCGCGAGGAGCAGGGCTTCGTCGAGGGACGGATCAAGGAAATCGAGGCCAAGCTGTCGCATGCGCAGATCATCGACGTCACCCGCATGCCGCCGGGTGACAAGGTGATTTTCGGCGCCACGGTCGAAATCCTCGACCTGGATACCGACGCGGAGATCCGCTACAAGATCGTCGGCGACGACGAGGCGGACATCAAGAAGGATCTGGTCTCGATCCATTCGCCGATTGCCCGTGCCCTGATCGGCAAGTCGGTCGGCGACGAGGTCACTTTCAATGCCCCGGGTGGCAAGACCCGCACCTTCGAGATCGTCGAGGTCGAGTACATCGCCTGACATGCCTTGCCGGCCGGGTAGGACAACCCGCCGGCCTCTCCTTCGCAACCGATGGACCCCCCATGCTTGACGCCCGAGTTCTTCGCCAGGAAACCGACGATGTCGCCGCACGGCTGGCCCGTCGCGGGTTTGCCTTCGATCGAGAGCGGTTCGATTCGCTCGAATCCGAACGCAAATCCCTGCAGGTGCAGACCGAGACGCTGCAGGCCGAGCGCAATGCCGAGTCGAAAAAGATCGGTAAGGCCAAGGCGGCCGGCGACGATATCCAGCCGTTGATCGCGGCCGTGGGTGAGCTTGGCGATCGTCTCGACTCCGCCAAGGCACGCCTCAACGACATCGCCGATGAACTGGATGCCTTTCTCGCCGGCATCCCGAACCTGCCGGACGACGACGTGCCGGTGGGCGAGAGCGAGGACGACAACGTCGAGGTGCACGCCGTGGGCAAGATCCCGGCGTTCTCATTCGAGGCGCGAGATCACGTCGAGCTCGGGGCCGGTCTGGCCGGGATGGACTTCGAGGCGGCAGCCAAGCTGACGGGCGCGCGTTTCGTCACCATGTCCGGGCCGGTCGCCCGCCTGCACCGTGCGCTGGCGCAGTTCATGCTCGATCTGCATACCCGTGAGCACGGTTATACCGAGGTGCAGGTGCCGTTCATCGTGCATGCCGATTCGCTGTTCGGCACCGGGCAATTGCCCAAATTCGCCGAGGACCTGTTCAAGCTCGAAGGCGAAGCCCCGTGGTACCTGATCCCGACTGCCGAGGTGCCGGTGACCAACCTGGTGCGTGACCGGATCCTCGAGAGCGACGAGTTGCCGCTCAAGATGGTTGCCCACACCCCCTGTTTCCGCTCCGAGGCCGGCTCGGCCGGGCGTGACACGCGCGGGCTGATCCGCCAGCACCAGTTCGAGAAGGTCGAACTGGTGCAGATCGTGTCGGCAGGGGAGTCCGAACGCGTCCTCGAAGAACTGACCGGCCATGCCGAGACAGTGCTCGATGCCCTGGGCTTGCCGTACCGCCGGTTGGCGCTATGCACCGGCGACATGGGCTTTTCCGCGGCCAAGACCTATGACCTGGAGGTCTGGCTGCCGGGGCAGGGGCGTTATCGCGAGATCTCCTCGTGCTCCAATACCCGCGATTTCCAGGCGCGGCGCATGCAGGCCCGTGCACGCAACGCCGAAGGCAAGCCGGAACCGGTACATACCCTCAACGGCTCCGGTCTGGCCGTCGGCCGGACCCTGGTGGCCGTGCTCGAGAACTACCAGTGCGAAAACGGTGATGTGATCGTGCCGGAGGTGTTGCGCCCCTACATGGGCGGGGTCGAACGGATTGAGGCCCAGGTGTGAGCGAGGTATCGATCGCGCCCGACCCGCTGTTTCATACGGTACGTCAGATCATCCTCGACACGCTCGACCTGCCCGGGCCGGCGAAACGCTTCGGGCCGGAAAGCGGGTTGTTCGGCGAGATACCCGAGCTCGATTCGATGGGCGTGGTGTTGCTGCTCACCGCACTCGAGGATCGCTTCGACATCCAGCTTTCCGATGATGAAATCGACGCCGAATGGTTCGCGACATTCGGCACGGTGACCGAATTCATCCGGGTACGGACGTAAGCGTCTCAAGACGTCTACCAGATTGAATGGCCGAACGTAAAAAACCCGCCGAACCTCCGGCGGGTTTTTGCTTGAGCAGAGGCTCGGTCGAGCTTAGCTGCCCGTCAGTTGCTGGTACTTGCCCATCAGCTGATCTTCGGTCTCTTTGTTGTCCGGGTCGGTGATGATGCAATCGACCGGGCAAACCTCCACGCACTGCGGTTCATCGTAATGACCCACGCACTCGGTGCAGAGGTTGGGTGCGATCTCGTAGATCTCGTCACCCTGGGAAATGGCGCCATTCGGGCATTCCGGCTCGCAGACATCGCAGTTGATGCATTCGTCGGTAATCAGCAGGGACATGCGGATTCCTCCCCAAAAATCTCGTCGTTAACTGGCGCACAGGATAACAGGTAAACGGTATTTTGGTGCGCTCGGGCAGAAAATTCCGCAGTATCAGGCTCGGTCAATATCGTCCAGCGCTCGAACCACCGCCGGCGGAACGAAGTCGGTGACATCACCACCGAGGCGCGCCAGTTCACGCACGATACTCGACGAGATGAACCCAAGATCTTCGGCCGGGGAAAGAAACACGGTTTCGAGTTCACTGTTGAGTCGTCGATTGATGGCAGCCAGCTGAATTTCGTACTCGAAATCACTCACCGCGCGCAATCCCCGCACCAGGGCGGTGGCCCCCACCTCGGCGGCAAAGTCCACCAACAGACCATCGAACGAGCCCACCCGAATCGCACCGGTCTCGTCCCCGATCGCCTCTTCGACCAGGGTGCGTCGCTTTTCCAGGGAGAAAAGGGTTTGCTTGCCCGAATCACCGGCGACGGCAACGATCACCTCGTCGAACAGCCGGGCGGCACGATGGGCGAGATCGACATGTCCATACGTGATCGGATCGAACGTGCCCGGATAGACCGCGATGCGTTTCTTGCGTGTCATGCAGAAGCCCCCGATGGACTGAGGTCGAAAGCGGATCGGGTGCAGGCCCGGATCAGGAAAGAATCATGTGAATGCCCAGACCCATCAGCACAAAGGCGAAGATGCGTTTGAGCATCAGGGCCGGCAATATCTGCGCGAGTTTGGCACCGATGGGGGCGAAAAGCACCGAGAACACGGCAATACCCGCCAGTGCCGGCAGGTACACGTAGCCGGCCGTCATCTCGGGCAGACCCGCGATGGTCCAGCCGCTGACAATGTACCCGGCCGCGCCGAAGAACGCGGTCGGCAGGGTCAGCGAGGCGCTGGTCGCAATCGCGTTACGAGCGGTGACGTTGCAGTAGAGGAAGAACGGGGTCGTCATTGCGCCGCCGCCCATGCCCATGATCGAGGCGATCGCCCCGAAGGTGCTCGATACCCCGGTGAGCGGGACGATTCCGGGAAGCTGCCGACTGGCCGGCGGCGTCTTGCCGAAGGCCATCTGCAGGGCCACCGCGATCTCGAGCACGCCGAAGACAATCTTGAGCACGTTGCCGGGCAGGTAATGCGCCACCGTCGAGCCCAGAATAGCCCCGAGCGCCATCCCCGGCGCAAACCGCGCGAACACGTCCCAGAGCACGCCCCCGTGCCGGTGGTGGCTGTATACCGAGGTAATCGAGGCAAACACGATAGCCGCCAATGACGTGCCGATCGCGATATGCACCAGATGGGGGCCGCTGATACCGATGGTCGGAAAGATCATCAGCAGGACGGGCACCATGATCAGTCCGCCACCAATGCCGAGCAGGCCGGCGGCCACTCCACCGACGATGCCGAGGATGGCGAACAACAGGTATTCCATTCGCGTCCTCCCTTTGCCGGCGCCCAATCAGCGTTTCTTGGGCGGCAGCAGGTCCGTGATGGTGCCTTCGGCCATCTCGGCGGCGAAGCCAAGGGTCTCCGACAGGGTGGGGTGGGGATGGATCGTCAAGCCGATGTCGGCCATGTCCGCGCCCATCTCGATCGCCAGCATGGCTTCTGCGATCAACTCGCCGGCGTTGGGGCCGACGATGCCCGCGCCGAGCAGGCGGTGGGTCTTCTTGCAGAACAAGGCCTTGGTAAGACCTTCGTCGCGGCCAAGACTCAGCGATCGGCCTGAGGCGGCCCAGGGGAAGGCGCCTTTCTCGTACTCGACACCCTCGGCCTTGAGCTCGTCCTCGGTCTTGCCGGCCCAGGCGACCTCCGGATCGGTGTAGGCCACGCTGGGAATCCCCATCGGCGTGAAGGCCGACGGCAGACCACAGATCACCTCGGCGGCGACCTTGCCCTCGTGCACCGCCTTGTGGGCCAGCATCGGCTGACCGACCACGTCGCCGATCGCATGGATATGCTCGACGTTGGTCCGCATCCGCTCGTCGACGGCGATGAAGCCGCGCTCGTCGACCGATACGCCGGCCTTGTCCGCATCGATCTTCTTGCCGTTCGGCGCGCGACCAACGGCGACCAGAATGCGATCGAAAACAGCCGTTTCCGGTGTGTTTTTGCCCTCGAAGGTGACATGAAGGCCATCTTTCTTGGCCTCGACATTGGTCACCTTCGAGCCGAGGAAAATGTCCTGGTAGCGCTTCTTGAGGATCTTCAGCAACGGACGGGTCAGGTCCTTGTCGGCCCCCGGGATAATGGTGTCGGCCAGTTCGACGATCGAAATATCGGCGCCGAGCGAATCATAGACCTGCGCCATTTCCAGACCGATGATGCCGCCGCCGATGACCAGCATTTTGCCCGGCACTTCCTCGAGTTCGAGAGCGTCGGTGGAGTCCATCACGCGCGGGTCGTCGTGCGGAATGAACGGCAGCTTCACCGGCTGGGAGCCGGCGGCGACGATGGCGTTGTCGAACCGGACCAGGGTTTCCTTGCCATCGTCATCGGTGACCGCGACGTGGTGCGGATCGACGAAACGGCCGTAACCGCGCACGATCTGCACCTTGCGTTGCTTGGCCAGGGCCTCGAGGCCACCGGTGAGCTTCTTGATCGTCTTTTCCTTGAAGCCGCGCAGCTTGTCCAGATCGATCTTGGGCTCGGCGAATGTCACACCGTGCGCGCCCATCGAGCGGGTTTCGTTGAGCACTTCGGAGACGTGCAGCAACGCCTTGGACGGAATGCAGCCGACATTCAGGCACACGCCGCCGATGACGGGATAGCGCTCGATCAGCACCACCTTCTTGCCCAGATCCGCGGCGCGGAAGGCGGAGGTGTAGCCGCCCGGGCCGCCACCCAGGACGCAAATCTCGCACTCGACGTCGGCCTTGGCGTCGGTGGCTGCGGCAGCAGCGGGTGCGGCCGACTTGTCTTCCTCGGTCGGGGCAGGGGCTGTCTCGGCCGGTGCATCGGCCTTGTCGTCCTTGTCGTCCGTGCCATCGGCTGCGGCGGGCTCGTACTTGGCGATCGGCTTGCCGGTGCGGACCTTGTCGCCCACGCCGACCAGCATCTCGGTGATCGTGCCGGCGGCGGGTGCCGGGATCTCCATGGTGGCCTTGTCGGTCTCCAGGGTGATCAACGAGTCTTCGGCCTCGACGGCGTCGCCGGCCTCGACCAGCACCTCGATGATCTCGACTTCGTCAAAGTTGCCGATGTCCGGCAGGTTGATGGTTTCGATGGTCATCCGGTGCTCCTTACAGCATCAGTTCGCGAAGATCGGTGAGCGTGCGCGAGAGCGTGGTCATGAACCGCGCGCCCTCGGCGCCATCGATGACGCGGTGATCGTAGGACAACGCCAGCGGCAGCATCAGGCGCGGCACGAAGTCTGAACCATCCCAGACCGGCTGCATGCTGGCCTTGGACACCCCGAGGATGCCCACTTCCGGACCGTTGACGATTGGCGTGAACTGGGTGCCGCCGATGCCCCCGAGGCTGGAGACCGAGAACGTACCGCCGGAGAGGTCCTCACCGGTCAGCTTGCCGTTTCGGGCACGCTCCGAGATGGCCATCAGTTCCTCGGAGAGCTCGAAGATCCCCTTCTTGTCGACATCGCGCACCACCGGCACCAGCAGCCCTTTGGGGGTATCCACGGCCACGCCGAGGTTGATGTACTGCTTGACGATCAGCTTCTCGCCATCGGGCGCGAGCGAGGCATTCATGTGCGGGAACTCGCGCAGCACGTGCGCCAGCGCCTTGAGCACGAACACGAGCGGCGTCATCTTGATGCCGGCCTTCTCAGCGCGCGGCTTGAGTGACTTGCGGAAGGCCTCGACCTCGGTGATATCCGTTTCGTCGAACTGCGTGACGTGCGGAATGTTCAACCAAGCAGTCGAGAGATGCTTGCCGGAAAGCTTCTTGATGCGTGAGAGCGGCTTTTCCTCGATCTCGCCGAACTGGGAGAAGTCGATCTCCGGCAGCGGCGGGATGCCCGCCCCGGTAGCCGCCCCGCCCTTGGCCACGCCTTCCATCACCGTCTTGATCGCGCCTTCGACGTCTTCCTGCCGGATGCGGCCCTTGGGACCGGTGCCAGTGACATTGGCCAGGTCCACGCCCAGTTTTCGGGCGAAAACACGCACCGATGGACTGGCGTGGAAGGCCGCACCGGCACTCTGGCGATTGACGGGCGCGGGTGTCTGCGGCGCCTGGGCCGCGGGCTCGGCGGGCTTCTCGCCAGCCGGTACCGGCTTCTCGGTCTCGGCCGGTTTCTCGTCCGGCTTTGCCTCGGCTGACTCTTCCTTGGTCGACTCTTCCTGGCTTGCCGCTTCTTGGCTCGAGGGCGTTTCGGCGTCGTCTCCGGAATCTTCCTCGGCCTCGATCTCGGCGATCAGGTCTCCTTGTTTCAGGGAGTCGTCCACCTTGACCAGCACCTTCTTGATCTCGCCCGCGTAGGGGGACGGGATCTCCATCGTGGCCTTGTCGGACTCCAGCGTGATCAGCGAGTCTTCCTTTTCCACCCGGTCGCCGGGCGAGATCAGCACCTCGATAACCGGGGTGTTGTCGTAATTGCCGATATCGGGGAGGGTGATCGACTTGATGGCCATCAGCCTGTCTCCATGAAAGGTTGCATGCGCGTCCGCGTCTTTTTGCGGGCGTCGGATCGAATGGGGCCGGTGCCCCGCGTCATGCCGGCATGAGCGGGGCAGGGGCGGTAGGTCTTAGCGCTCGATCGGCGGGCCGCAGTCCGGATCGATGTCGTATTTCTTGATCGCCTCGGTGACCTTGGTGGCCGGGATGGTGCCTTCGTCGGCCAGGGCCTTGAGCGCGGCGACCACGATGTGGGCGGCATCGACTTCGAAGAAGCGACGCAGTGCCGCGCGGGTATCGGAACGGCCGTAGCCGTCGGTGCCCAGGATGGTGAACGAATTTGGCACGAATCGACGGATCTGATCCGGGTAGGCCTGGATGTAGTCAGTCGCCGCGATAACCGGGGCGTTGCGTTCCTCAAGGGCGGCGGTGATGTACGGCGTCTTGGGATCGGCTTCTGGGTGCAGCCGGTTGTGCCGTTCGCAGGCCTGACCTTCGCGGGCCAGCTCGGTAAAGCTGGTTGCCGACCAGACATCGGCCGCTATTTTCCAGTCGCCCTCGAGCATCACGGCCGCGGTCTCGGCCTCGCGCAGGATGGTGCCGGAACCCATCAGCTGGACACGGTTCTTAAGTTTCTTCTTGCTCTCGCGCAGGCGATAGGCGCCCTTGAGAACGCCTTCCTCGATACCCTCGGGCATCGCGGGGTGGGCGTAGTTCTCGTTCATCGCGGTGATGTAGTAGTAGCAATCCTGCTTTTCCTCGACCATCGCCTGCAGGCCATCACGGATGATGATGGCCATCTCGTAGCCGTAGGTCGGATCGAAGACGCGGCAGCTGGGCACGACCGAGAACATCATGATGTTGTGGCCGTCGTTGTGCTGCAGACCCTCGCCCTCGAGCGTGGTCCGGCCGGCGGTCGCCCCAATCAGGAAGCCACGCGCCCGGATGTCGCCCGCCAGCCAGGCCAGATCGCCCACGCGCTGGTAGCCGAACATCGAGTAGTAGATGTAGAACGGCACCATCGCCTCACCGTAGTTGGCGTAGGCGGTGGCCGCGGCCAGCCACGAGGACATGGAGCCGGCCTCGTTGATGCCTTCCTGCAGCACCTGGCCGTTGGCCGCCTGCTTGTACCAGGCCACCTGGTCCGAATCGACCGGCTCGTAGAGCTGACCGGCGGGGTCGTAGATACCCACCTGGCGGAACAACCCCTCGAGACCGAAGGTGCGGGCCTCGTCCGGGATGATCGGCACGACGCGCTTGCCGAGCTTCTTGTCGCGCAAGATCATCGCCAGGATGCGACCGAAGAGCATGGTCGAGGACATCTCGCGCTCGCCGGTGCCCTTGAGGATCATGTCGAAGGCCTTGAGCTCCGGTGCCGGGATGGACTCGGCGCGGTCGACGCGGGAGGGCAGGTAGCCGCCCAGCTCCTTGCGCCGCTCGTTCATGTACTTGATCAGCTCGTGGCTGTCGTCCGGCTTGTAGAACGGCACGTTCTTTTCGAGCTGCTCGTCGGAGATCGGCAAGCCGAAACGGTCGCGAAAGTACTTCAGCCCGTCGTTGTCCAACTTCTTTTGCTGGTGGGCGGTCATCGCGCCTTCGCCGAACGGGCCCATGCCGTAACCCTTGATGGTCTTGGCGATGATGACGGTCGGCTTGCCCTTGCAGTCGTTGGCCGCCTTGTAGGCCGCGTACATCTTGCGCGGGCTGTGGCCACCACGGGTGAGCGAGAAGATCTCGTCGTCGGTCATGTTCTTGACCAGCTCGGCGGTCTCCGGGTACTTGCCGAAGAAGTGCTCGCGGACGAAGGCGCCATCCTTGGCCTTGTAGGCCTGATATTCGCCGTCGGGAACTTCCATCATCCGTTCCATCAGCTTGCCCGACTTGTCGCGAGCCAGCAGCTCGTCCCAGCCCGGCCCCCAGATGACCTTGATCACGTTCCAGCCGGCGCCACGGAAGCTACCCTCGAGTTCCTGGATGATCTTGCCGTTGCCGCGAACCGGGCCATCGAGGCGCTGCAGGTTGGCGTTGACGATGAAGACCAGATTGTCGAGCTTCTCGCGCACGGCCAGGCCGATGGCGCCGAGTGATTCCGGCTCGTCCATCTCGCCATCACCGAGGAAGGCGTAGACCTTGCGGCTGTTGATCTTGCCGAAACCGCGCGCGTCCATGTATTTCATGAAGCGTGCCTGGTAGATCGCCATCAGCGGCCCCAGGCCCATGGAGACGGTCGGGAACTGCCAGAAGTTCGGCATCAGCCAGGGGTGCGGGTAGGAGCTCAGTCCATCCTTGTGCGCTTCCTGGCGGTAGTTGAGCAGCTGGTCTTCGGTGATGCGTCCCTCGAGGTACGCCCGGGCGTACATCCCCGGCGCGACGTGACCCTGGAAGAACACCATGTCGGCGCCTTCCGGGTGGTCGTGACCCTTGAAGAAGTGGTTCAGGGCGACCTCGTACATGGTCGCGCTGGACTGATAGGAGGCGATGTGGCCGCCGACCGAGCTTTCCTTGTTGGCCCGCACCACGATCGCCATGGCGTTCCAGCGGATCAGGGCGCGCAGGCGCTGCTCGATCTGACGGTCGCCGGGATACTGCGGCTCGTTCTCGGGCGGAATGGTGTTGATGTAGGGGGTGGTCGCGGAGTAGGGGGTGTCGATGCCGTGCTGGCGCGCCAGCTCGATCATGTTGCCAATCAAATGGCGGGCCTTTTCCGTCCCTTCAAAGCTGACCACTGCCTCGAGTGCGTCGAGCCATTCCCGGGTTTCCTGCGGATCCTGATCGATGTAATCGGTCACAAGCACTCCTCAAAGCTGTCGTTGGGCGCGTCCGAAATCCCCACAAAGCGCCTCATGGCGGGGTTTCGATGGTCGCACCGGACCAAAATTTGCGCCTCATTATGCGCGATTACGCCGCGTTTTCCTATGCACGAGCGCATGGAGAAGCCGTTTCACGCCCCTTTTCAGGGACGCAAGCAATCAGAAGAGTGCCATATTGACGGCCCTGGGAGTGGCGTAATCGGGGGATTGAAAATCCCTATGCCCTGTCAAGGCGCAGCGGTGTCTATATAATGGCGCGATCTCGTGCCAAGCACATCGCAAACACAAATCGAAATCAGGAGTTCTGATGAGTAATCCCGCGGCCCCCAAGAAGCTCGGCAAGGTGGTACTGGCCTACTCCGGCGGTCTGGACACCTCGGTGATCCTCAAGTGGCTGGAAGAGACCTATGACTGCGAGGTCGTCACCTTTACCGCGGACCTGGGGCAGGGCGAGGAGCTCGACCCGGCGCGTGAGAAGGCCGAGAAGATGGGCGTCAAGGAAATCTACATCGACGACCTGCGCGAGACCTTCGTGCGCGACTACGTCTTCCCGATGTTCCGCGCCAATGCCATCTACGAGGGCGAGTACCTGCTGGGCACGTCCATCGCACGTCCGTTGATCGCCAAGCGCCTGGTGGACATCGCCCGCGAGACCGGTGCCGATGCCGTCGCTCACGGCGCTACCGGCAAGGGCAACGACCAGGTGCGTTTCGAGCTCAATGCCTACGCACTCAATCCGGACATCAAGGTGATCGCTCCATGGCGCGAGTGGGACCTCACCTCCCGCGAGAAGCTGATGAACTACGCGGAGTCCCGCGACATCCCGGTCGACTTCGCCGCCGCCGGCAAGAAATCGCCGTACTCAATGGATGCCAACCTGCTGCACATCTCCTACGAGGGCGGCAACCTCGAGGATCCGTGGTGGGAGCCGGAGGAGGACATGTGGCGTTGGTCGGTCAGCCCGGAGCGGGCGCCCGATGAAGCGACCGAGATCGTGATCGGTTTCGAGAAGGGCGACCCGGTCTCGATCGACGGCGAGACGCTTTCGCCGGCCACGCTGCTCGAGAAGCTCAACCAGCTGGGTGGTGCCAACGGCATCGGTCGACTCGACATGGTCGAAAACCGTTACGTGGGCATGAAATCGCGCGGCTGCTACGAGACCCCGGGTGGCACCATTATGCTGAAGGCGCGTCGCGCACTCGAGTCGCTCACGCTCGATCGTGGCGAGGCGCACATGAAGGATGAACTCATGCCCAAGTACGCCGAATTGGTGTACAACGGGTACTGGTTCGCCCCCGAGCGCGAGATGCTGCAAAAGGCCATCGACGCGACACAAGACAACGTCAACGGTGACGTGCGCCTGCGCCTGTACAAGGGCAACGTGATCGTGGCTGGCCGCCAGTCCGACAACAGCCTGTTCGACCCGGCAATCGCGACATTCGAGGACGACGCCGGTGCCTACGACCAGCGCGATGCCGAGGGCTTCATCAAGCTCAACGCCCTGCGTCTGCGCATCAGCGCGAAGGCCGGCCGACGCGGCTAAGCGGTTGGAAGGGTGTCCCGGCAGCAAACCGGGCTCCCTCCCGGCGCAACGGGGGACGAGCCGACCGGTACCCGAAAGGGTGTGATTCACAGGCAAGGGATGTCTGGCATGCAGCGAGTGGCAAACCGCAGGGAAATGGTCGCCAAAAAGGTATCTCCGCTGATAGGGCGGGTCGTGGCGATGGTCACGGCCCGCCTTTTTTGTGTCATCGGTGCCACCAGCCGAGCGGGGGTTGGTTTGATGCAACACACCGTGCAACGCCTGTTGATCGGGATCATCGTGCTTGCAGCGTGGCAGTCCCCGATCCATGCCCAGGCATGGGCGAGTGACGATCGACTGATCAGCATCGGCGTGCTCACCATCACCAGCAAGGAGGAGGCGCAGGCGCGCTGGAACCCGACCGCCGATTACCTCAGTGACCGCATCAAGGGGACGCGTTTCGAGATCCGGCCGCTGTACCTGCAGGAAGTGGCACGTGCCGTCCGGCAGAACGAACTGCACTTCGTTCACCTCCAACCACTTCAATTCGTCCAGTTGCGTGCCGACTACGGCCTCGAAGCCCTGGCGACCCGGGTGGTCAACGGCGCGGGCAGTCCGAGCAATCGCTTCGGTTCGGTGATCGTGCGCCTGGCCGGGCGCGATGAGATCAACGACCTGGCTGACTTGCAGGGCGCAATCGTTGCGGGGGTGGCGCCCAATGCCCTTGGGGCCTGGATCCTGGGTGCCGAGGAGATCGAACGGGCCGGGCTGTCGATCGAGAACGACATCCTGCCCCTGTACGTCGGTCTACCCATGAGCAACGTGCTCGGCGCGGTGGCAGCCGGGCGGGCGGATGCCGGTATCGTGCGGGCCGATGTGCTCACGCGGGAAATCGAAGCCGGGCGCTACACAGCCGAGACATTCAGCGTGCTCAACCGTGTCAGTGAACCGGGTTATCCGCATGCCCTCTCGAGCCGACTGGTACCGCAGTGGCCATTGGCCGCAACGACGCGGACGGCGCCGGCATTGCGCCAACAGGTCCGTTCGGCGTTGCTCTCGATGCCGACCGATTCGGCACCCCTCCTTGCCGCCAACCTGTCCGGCTGGTCTGAACCGGTCGATTACGGTGACCTCGAGGCGCTGGCCGATCGATGGCTCACCCCACCAGTCGACATGGTCGACTGGTTCCGGGCGCACTGGTGGGTCGTGCCCGTCGGCTTGAGTGCGCTGTTATCCCTCCTGCTCTGGCAACAATGGCGAGCCCGCCGTCTTCTCGCCCAACGCGAGCGCGAGCATCGGGCTGCACTGACGGCGATGCACGATGCCGTTGTCACGCTCGACGGGGAAGGGCGCATCCAGTTTCTCAACCCCTCGGCCGAGCGGTTGCTGCCTGAGGGGATGCAGTCGGTGGAGGCCGTGGGTCAACGCCTGACGGACGTGTTCGCGTTGATGTTGCGCCATGACACCCATGACTTTTCGCTTGCCGGCATGATCGAACAGTTGGCCACCCGCAGCTGGGTGGAATACGCGGTAATCCTCGCGCATGGCCATCCCAGGCGGGTGCTCAACCTGACGGCCGCTCGAATGGACGACGTCGCCGACCTCGGCGAGGTGCGGCGGCTGGTCGTCTCGATGATGGACATCACCGAGCTCGACGAGACCAGTCGGCAGCTGGCCTATCGCGCCACGCACGACGAGCTGACCGGTCTGTTGACGCGACGGCATTTCCTCGATCAAGTCGAGTCGCGGATGCAGCCCACGGATGCAGAACGGAGCGGTGAAGGCGGAACGCTGCTCTGGGTGGATCTGGATCATTTTCGCCTGGTCAACGAAGGAGGCTCGCATCGGATGGGAGACGAGCTGGTCCGTCGTCTGGCGGGCTACCTGCGGGTCATGTTGCCGCCCAACACGCCGGTGGGGCGCCTTGGCGGTGACGAATTCGGCATCTACCTGGCCGCGTCGGCCGGCGACGACTGGCCGGAACGGGTACTCCACGCGATCCGGGATTTTCGCCTCGACGGGGACGACCGGGCGTTGCGCACCTCGGCCAGCATCGGTGTTCGCGAGGTGGCCGCTGATGGTGGCTACAACGCCGCCACCGTCCTCGAGGAGGCCGAATCGGCCTGTGTGACCGCTCAGAAGCTGGGCGGCAACCGCTTGGTCGGGTTCGAGGAAAGCGCCGGTGAACGGTCCCTGCGCCAGACCGATTTCGCCGAACTCAACCGTCTCAAGCAAGCGGTCGAGCAGGATCGTTTTGTGTTGCATGCCCAGGAAATCCACGCCATCGGCGCCGCCGAAACCGACGGGGTGCGTCTTGAGGTCTTGATCCGCCTGGCCGGAGAGAATGGCCAGTTGGGTTCGCCGGCCCCATTGATCGAGCTGGCCGAACGATTCAACTACATGCCGCAGATCGATCGTTGGGTGGTCCGCCGGACGCTCCAGACCCTACGTGACCACTTGATCGCCGGGTCACCGCCGATGCGATTGACGATCAACCTCTCCGGCCAGTCGATGGAGGACGGCGAACTGGTCGGCTTTGTCCGGGACACGTTGCAACATTACGAGATCGATCCGACCTGCTTGTGCTTCGAGATCACCGAAACGGCGGCCATCGCGAATTTTGATCAGGCAGTGGAGCTGATAGCCTCGCTACGCGACCTTGGCTGCCTGGTGGCTCTGGATGACTTCGGTGGTGGCTTGATCTCGTTCGAGTTCCTGCGTCGACTCAAGCCGGACATCGTCAAAATCGACGGCAAACTGGTCTGCGACCTGGAACACGACCGCGTCGCCGCCGTGATCGTCGAATCCATTCACGACGTGGCGCGAGTCATGGGGGCCCAAACGGTAGGCGAGTGGGTGGAAACGCCGGCCACGCTGGCGCAACTCGAGCGCATCGGGGTGGATTTCGTGCAGGGCTACCTGCTGCATCGTCCAGAATCACTGGTCGAACGACTCGCCGCGGAGCGCCCGGTGTTGGCTGGCTGACGGCGCACCCGCATTTGACCGAGCGATCGATAACAAGCAGGACATTGACGGTGACAACGATATGCCGCGATTCGGCACGGGGTGGAAATTGGGCGTGGGAGGAGTGCAGACCGGTCGGCCGTTTGTCGTTGGTGGTAGACGGATCGCGTTTGCGTTGTTTGCCCTGGCCTGGGTTTGGCTCGTCAACCCTGCACCCGCACAAGCCGACCGGGACGCCGCGGCAACGTCGATTCAGGTCGGTGTGCTCGCCTACGCCGGCAAGGACGAGGCACTCGGCCGCTGGCAGCCGACCGCCGACTACTTGAGCGAACGTAACCCGGGCTATCGCTTTGTCATCAAGCCCCTTTTTCTCTCCGAGTTGCGCAATGCGTTTGTCGAAGGGCGGCTTGATTTCGTTTTGACGCAATCGCTGCAGTACGCGGAGCTCTCCCGACTGGATTCCATCTGGCCGTTGGCGACCCTGGTGGTCGAGGCCAACGGCCAGCCCCTGGAACAGTTGGGAGCGGTGATCTTTACCCGCCAGGGAACCGGCTTTGCCGAACTCGATGACCTGGTTGGTGCCCGGGTTGCCGGCACCAGCCCGAATGCGCTGGGCGGCTGGCTGCTCGGGATGCAAGCACTGGAGAATGCCGGGCTGGATGTCGAGCACGAGATCACGCCGATTTTCACCGGGCTGCCTTTGGAGGCGGTAGTGGATGCCGTGCTCGATGGCCGAGCGCACGCCGGGGTGGTGCGTTCCAGCTTCTTTCAGAGTTACCTGGAAGCCTATCCCGACAGCCGGCTGGTGCCGGTGGGGGATGCGGCACGCGAGGGTTTCCCTTATCCCAGCAATACGCCGTTGGTGCCTGAATGGCCTTTTGCCGCCACCCGTCATGCGCCGGATGGCCTGGCGGCCGGTGTCGCCCGCCAATTGATCGCCATGCCTGCCGACGCCCCGGCCGCCGAACAGGCACGAATTGCCGGATGGCGCCCGCCGTTGGATTACTCCATCGTCGAAAGGCTGCGCGACAAGTGGCTCCCCGATCCGATCTCCCCCGCGTCCTTGTTGCGACATTTCTGGCACTACTTCGTGCTGGTTCTGGCCGTGCTGCTCGCCTTGTTCGCCTGGCAGGCGCGGCGCGCCACGAAAAGACTGGGGGCCGAAAAACGTCGGCTCCGGCGCGCCTTTTCCGGTTTGCATACCGGCGCGGTACTCACCGACGCATCGGGGACTATCCTTCTCACCAATCGGGCGGTCGAGGGTTTTGCGCGCGCGGACCTCGACGGGGAGTTGTTTGGGCGGCCGTTCTGTGAGGTGTTCAATCTCCAGACCGAGGGGCTGTCACCACAATGTTCGTTCAGTGATCTGGTCGAAACGGTCGAGACCCAAGAGACGCGCTCGGTCGATGGCATGATCGAACGGGACAAGCAGCGATTTGACGTCAACCTCAAGCTCAGTCGGATCGAGGCGGAGGGCGGCACCCAGTTGCTCGTGTCGATGCTGGATGTCACCGATCTGCGCTCGGCCAATGCACTCTTGAGCTACCGGGCCAACCATGACCGGTTGACCGGGGTGCTCAACCGGGAGGCCATGGAGGAATTTCTCTCCCAGGCCATGCCCGGCAGGGCGCCACGCAACGAACCGGTCCACGCCAGTTGTCTAGTCTGGACCGACCTCGACGAGTTCCGGCTGCTCAACGAAATCGGCAGCCGCGAGTTGGGCGACCGCATCCTCGCCTCGCTGGCCAGTCACTTCTCGCTCGAATTGCCGTCGGATGCCGTGCTCGCGCGTATGGGGGTGGACGAATTCGCCATCTGGATGCCACTAGCCAGCCGCGACACCTGCGCCCTGGTCGCCCGTGAGGTGCTGGAAATCATTCACGCGTTTCGGCTGCCCGACGAGCACGAACACCTGCGGCTCAAGGCCAGTGTCGGCGTGACTCGGATCGACAGCGACGATCTGCTCGCCTCGCGACGCCTGGAAGACGCTGAGCGTGCGTGCCAGAGTGCCCAACGGCTGGGGGGCGACCGGGTGGTGCAATTCTCCGGCGAGGACACCGAGATGCTGGAGCGCGAGCAACAGATCCAACGATACAATGCCCTGCGCGCAGCAATCGCCGAGGATCGACTTAACCTGGCCGCCCAGCATATCGTCCCCGTAAAGGCGGGGATTCCCATGCTCCACGAGATGCTCCTGCGCGTGACCGACGCCGATGGGCGCCTGCGATTTCCCAGTGAATACATAGAGATCGCCGAGAAACATCATGCCATGGGCGAAATCGACCGCTGGGTGATTCGCCATAGCTGCCGCTGGCTTGCTCGCCAGCCGCCAGATCGCGGCACAGTGAGCATCAATCTCTCCGCTCACTCGGTGCAAGACCCGGAGATGCTGGAGTTCATCCGCCATGAGCTCGGCGAATGGAACGTGGACCCGGCGCGGGTGGTCTTCGAGATCACCGAAACCGCGGCGATCGTCAACCTCGATCAGGCCGAACGATTGATCGGGGCAATGCGCCGTATCGGGTGCCGATTTGCCCTGGACGACTTCGGCGGCGGTTTCCTTTCGTTCGAATACCTGCGTCGTCTCAACCCGGACATCATCAAGATCGACGGGCGATTGGTCGAAGACCTGTCACATGATCCCGTGGCCGCTGTAATCGTCTCCGCCATCGTCCAGGTGTCACGCGTAATGGGCGCGCAGACCGTGGCCGAATGGGTGGAAACCGACGACCAGTATCGACAAGTGACCGAGATGGGTGTCGATTACATCCAAGGCTTCCTGCTGCATCGCCCGACTCCGTTGGACAACGGTGGGGCCGAACCGTCTAGAGGGCACGCAGGGCCTGACCTCGTCTAAAGCAGCTCGCTGCTCGATTCAAACCCGACTGCGATTCATTTTTGATTGGAGACAACCCATGCGCATTCTTCACACCATGATCCGTGTCAGTGACCTCGAGAAATCGCTGGCCTTCTATACCGACGTACTCGGCATGAAGCTGTTGCGCCAGCAGGACTACCCGGCCGGTGAATTTACCCTGGCCTTCGTCGGTTATGGCGAAGAGAGCGAAACTGCCGTGCTGGAGTTGACCTACAACTGGGGTGATCACCAGTACGACCTCGGTGATGGCTATGGCCACATCGCGATCGAGGTCGATGATGTCTACGCCGCCGGCGAAAAGATCCGCGAGAAAGGGGGCACGATCCTGCGGGAACCCGGCCCGATGAATGCCGGTTCCACCATCATTGCGTTCGTCGCGGATCCGGACGGGTATGCCATTGAATTGATCGGTGCGAAGTGAGGGAAAAATAGACCGCTGTCAAGCCTTGACAGTGAGTATTTTCCACATACAGCGAGGCGCAACGTCGGTTGCGCCTTTTTCGTGCACGATGAATCAGTCAGTTAGCGAAGGGGGTTGTCTAACCCATTGTTATCAAATGTTTTTGCTCAGAGTGCGACAGTTTGGTTAAAAATTACCCAACAGTGTCTCCTGCCTTGTAGGACCGACCATTCTGGGTTTCTTCCACATAGTTATCCACAGTTTCTGTGAAAAACTTTGGCGGGTCGAAATCGGCGCGATTCCGGTCGATCTCGTACCGATCGGTGTCACGGTTAAACCGGCCGAGACGGCATACTTCGCTTGGAGTCAGGGCTGTGCCGTAAGTAGCAAGGCGATGCACTCGCTCGACGACATGCAACTGTCATATTCGCGGCGTAGGCTTCGCTATATTCCATAGTCCATATACTGTGGCCGCGCCGATCAAGGCCATCGACACCAGCGGGAGAGTTAAGGCATGACGATTCGGGTAGGCATCAACGGGTTCGGGCGTATTGGCCGGTTGGCATTCCGGGCCTTGGCCGACCGCCCGGACCTCGGTCTCGAGGTGGTGCACGTCAATGAAATCGCCGCCGACGCTGCCTGCATGGCGCACCTGACGGAATTTGATTCCGTGCATGGCCGTTGGCAACGGTCGATCGCGGGGGAGGGTGACACCCTGACGCTGGACGGGCGGGATATCCGCTTTACTCGAAGCGAGTCGGTGGAAGGGATCGACTGGGGCCGCTCCTCGGTTGACGTGGTAATCGAGGCGACCGGCCGTTGGCGGCGCTTCGAGGAAATCACGCCGCACCTGGAGCAGGGGGCGTCACGCGTCGCCGTGGCCGCGCCGGTCAAGCATGATGAGGTGCTCAACGTCGTCATGGGCGTGAACCACGACCTGTTCGATGCCAGCCGTCACCAGGTCGTCACCGCCGCCTCCTGCACCACCAACTGCCTGGCGCCGGTGGTCAAGGTGTTGCACGAGGGGCTGGGTATCCAGCGCGGCACGATGACCACCATGCATGACCCGACCAACACGCAGGTGGTGGTCGACAAGGGCGACAAGGACTGGCGCCGCGCCCGGGCCTCGTCGATGTCACTTTCGCCCACCACCACGGGCTCGGCCAAGGCCATCGGCGCGATCTTCCCGGAGCTCGACGGGCGGCTCAACGGGCTGGCCGTGCGAGTGCCGTTGCTCAATGCCTCGTTGACCGATTTCGTCTTCACCCCCGCGCGCTCCACCACGGTCGACGAGGTCAATGGGCTGTTGCGCGAGGCCGCCGACGGGGAGTTGAAGGACATCCTGGGGTTCGAGACCCGTCCGCTGGTCTCGGTGGATTACACCAATGATCCGCGCTCCTCGATCATCGATGCGCCCTCGACCATGGTGATCGACCAGGATCTGGTCAAAGTGCTGGCCTGGTACGACAACGAGTGGGGCTATGCCCAGCGGCTGGTCGAACTCGTGTCGATGATCGGTCGGGCCTGAGGCAAGCACACGGAGTCACCATGCCTACCGCGCTACGCCACTACCTCACCATCACCGGCAACTATTGGCTGTTCACCCTGACCGACGGGGCGATCCGCATGCTGGTGGTGCTGCATTTCTACCAGCTCGGCTACTCGCCGTTCGCCATTGCGATGCTGTTTCTCTTCTACGAGTTCTTCGGCATCGTCACCAACCTGGTGGGGGGCTGGCTGGGCGCGCGTATCGGCCTGAATCGAACCATGCAGGTCGGTACTGGGCTGCAGATCGCCGCGTTGCTGATGCTGACGGTGCCCGATCCCTGGTTGACGGTGGCCTATGTGATGCTGGCCCAGGCGCTTTCCGGCATCGCCAAGGATCTCAACAAGATGTCGGCGAAGGCCGGGGTCAAGCTGGTCGCGCGCGAGGGCAACGCGCAGCTGTTCCGCTGGGTCGCCTGGATCACCGGTTCGAAAAATGCCCTGAAGGGCGCAGGGTTCTTCCTCGGCGCCGTGTTGCTGGCCGCGATTGGATTCCAGGGGGCCATGGGCCTGCTTGCCGCGCTGTTGGTAGTGGGCTTCCTGATGACCTTGACGCTGCCGGGCGGTTTCGGCGCCATCAAGGCCAAGACCGGGGTTCGGCAGATGTTCGCCCGCGAGCCATTGATCAATTGGTTGGCCGCGGCCCGGTTGTTCCTGTTCGGCGCTCGCGATGTCTGGTTCGTGGTCGCGCTGCCGGTCTTCCTCGTCTCGATCGGCTGGGATTTCCACTGGGTCGGGGCCTACCTTGCCCTGTGGGTGATTGGTTACGGGGTGGTTCAGTCCGCGGCCCCCTGGTTGCTCGGCGCACGTCGGCCGAAAACCGGATCAGGCCCCGGTGGCCCAACGGATGGCTCACCTGATGGCCCCGGTGCCCGCACCGCGGTCATCTGGAGCTTTGCCCTGGTCCTGCCGCTGGGCGCACTGCTGCTGGCGATTGCGTCGGGGCAGACGGCCGGTTGGATCATCACCCTGGGCCTGGCGTTCTTCGGCGTGGTGTTCGCGCTCAATTCGGCCACCCACTCGTACCTGGTGTTGCGCTATTCGGCCGATGAAAAAACGTCAGAGAACGTGGGGTTCTACTACGCCGCGAATGCGGGCGGGCGTTTGCTGGGCACCGTGCTCTCCGGGGCAAGCTACCAGTGGCTGGGTATTGCTGGCAGCCTCGGCTTTGCGCTGGCCTTCGTGGTGATTGCGGGCCTTCTGAGTCTGCGACTCGTCGCGCTGGAATCGAGCTTGGGCGGGGAGGGCGACTGAGCCGTCACGTAGCGTCAGCTACCGCTCGATCGCAGGCCAGTCGGGTCCTTTGCCCGCTTTTAGGGCGGCCACCTTCTACACTCGTTTGCGTGACGACGGCGGCAAAGGAAACCGATAGGGGCAGCAATGACGAAATCATCCGACACGCGCAAGGAAGCTCTGGAGCATGCGCTGGAACTGGTGCGCCAGTGCGCCACCGACGACGGGTTCCTTGCCTCGCCCACCCAGCGGGACAATTATCGCCGGGTCTGGGCCCGTGACGGGGTGATCATCGGGCTGGCCGCCTTGATGACCGGGGAAGAGTCACTGGTAGCCACGATGCGCCAGACGCTCAGCACCTTGGCACGTCACCAAGGCCCCCATGGCGAGATCCCCAGCAATGTCGATACCACCACGCAACGCATCAGCTACGGTGGCACCACTGGGCGCGTGGATGCGGATCTCTGGTTCGTGATCGGTTGCGCCGAGTACTGGCGTGCCACCGGGGATGACGCCTTTCTGGCGGAAATCCTGCCGTCCCTGGAGCGCGTGCGTTTCCTGCTCGGGGCCTGGGAGTTCAACGACCGCGGCCTGATTTACGTGCCGCAGACCGGTGACTGGGCCGACGAATATGTCCAGTCCGGCTACATCCTCTACGACCAGTTGCTCTACCTGCAGGCATTGCGCTCGTTTTGCCGCATCCACACCCATGTCCACGGCTCGGCCGACCATCAACTGCAGGACCGAACCACCCGACTGCTTCACCTGATTCGAGGCAATTTCTGGTTCAATGGCAACGAGCCGGCTGACATCTACCACGAAGTCTTGTATCAGAAGGGGCGCAAGGCCGCGCCGCGCCGTGACGATCAATACTGGATGCCATTCTTTTCGCCGACCGGCTACGGGTACCGGTTTGACGCGTTCGCCAATGTCCTGGCCAACCTGTTCCGTGTCGCGAACGACTCGCAGAGCGAGCAGGTCGATGCCTACATCGCGACGATCGCGCCACAAGCCATGCCGCTCCTGCCGGCCTTTCACCCCATCATCGAAGCCGTGGATCGGGACTGGGAAAGCCTGCAGATGATGTTCTCGTACACCTTCAAGAACAAACCGTACGAGTTTCATAATGGCGGGCTCTGGCCGATGCTCACCGGCTTTTACGTCGCCGATCTGGCCAAACGAGGGCATAGCGTAAAGGCCCGGCGGCACCTCGACGCCATTCACGCCGCCAACCTCTTGTCGATGGAAGATGAAGAACCCTGGTCATTCCCGGAGTTCGTGCACGGCCGAGACCTCACGCCGGGCGGGACGCGATGCCAGGGATGGAGCGCTGCCGCGGCCGTCACCGCCCATTATGCCCTGCAGGGCGAACCGCTTTTCAGGATCGACGACGATGAGTGAACTGCTGATATGTACCGACCTCGACCGGACATTGATCCCGAACGGCCACCAACTGGAATCGCGAGACGCACGCGACCTGTTTTGGCGACTGGCCCGACGCCCCGAAGTGACGCTGGCCTACGTGAGCGGCCGTGACCGGCGCCTGCTTCAGTCGGCAATAGACGAGTTCTCGCTGCCCGTGCCGGATTTCGCCATCGGCGACGTGGGCACGACGATCTACCGCATCGACGACGGCGAGTGGCATGCCTGGGAGGCCTGGGCGAAAGAGATCGCGGCCGACTGGGGTGGCAACAGCCGAGAGATGCTGGCCGAGATGCTCGTGGATATTCCGGATATCGAGCCTCAGGAATCGGAAAAACAGAACACCTACAAGCTCAGTTATTACGCGCCGGCAGATCTGGATGGAGAGTCGCTTGCCGAACGGATTGGCGAGCGCCTTGCCGAGGCCGGGGTGCGCAGCAGTGTCATCTGGAGCATCGACGAGATGCGCGACGTGGGATTGGTCGATGTCTTGCCGGCCGGGGCCACCAAGGTACACGCGATCCGTTTTCTCCAGGCGCATCTGCACGCCTCCCCGAGCCGGACGGTCTTCGCCGGCGACAGCGGCAATGACCTGCCCGTGCTGACGAGTGGTCTTCAGGCGATCGTGGTGGCCAATGCCAGGGATGAGATCAAGCAGGCTGCCATCCACGCCACGGCCGAGCGTGGTGCCGGGGATTGCCTGTACGTCGCCCGCGGGGGATTTCTGGGGATGAACGGCAATTACGCGGCAGGCATTCTGGAGGGCGTCGTGCACTTCATTCCCGAGGCCCGCTCATGGCTGGAGATAGAGTGAGGCGCGGGTTCAGCCCGCGTCGAGTTCCTCTACCACTGTCATAAAGGCTTCGGCGAGGGGGTTTCGCGCCCGACCGACCGGCTCGATCTGGCCCAGGCGACGGGTGGGTAGCACGCAATTGCCGCACTCGAGCCCCACCAGCCCCTCACGCTGCAAGGTGGTGGGCAGCAGGGCCCAACCGACCCCGGTTCCGGCCAGAACGGCGATGGAATCCAGCTGATTGATCTCGATGATCGCCGGGGGCAGGAGTTGCCGGTCGTCGAGCCACCGGTCGATGGCCGTGCGCGTACTGGTGGCCTCCGCCGGCAGGATCAACGGCAAGCGCTTGCCGATTTGATCCAGCGCCGGTGGCCTGCCGCCCGGGCAATGACGTTGAGCGACCACCGGCTGCATGGTCTCTTCCCAAAGAACGCGAGTGCGCACGCGATCGTCAAGGCGGGGCGGCAGGGTGGCGTACGCCAACGACGACTCACCCAGCGCAACCTGCTCGATCGCCCGTTCGGAATCATGGAAACTCAGATCGAGCAGTACCTCGGGATAATGTTCGGAAAACCGCTCGAGTACCTCCGGTAGCAGGTGCAAGCCGGCGTAATGGCTCAGGGACAGAGCCAATCGGCCGCTGAGCGCCTCCCCGCTGACCTCCGCGGCCGTGGCGATGTCATCCAGGCAGGTCTGTACCTCGCGCACCGAGGGAAGCAGTCGCTCACCCCGGTAGGTCAGTACGACTCGCTGTCCAAGCCGATCGAACAAACGGAAATCCAACCGCTCCTCTAGCTGCGCCAACCGTTTGGAAACGGCCGGCTGACTGATGTGTAACTGGGTGGCCGCCGCCGAGAACGAACCGGTTTCGGCCACCGCCAGAAACGTGAGTAACTGTTGGGTATCAAGGTGAAGGGGGTTCATCGGCCATCTCCAAAATCCGGTACTGCCGATGGCAAGTATAACCATTGGGAATGGACGTCATGCGTTATTTCCATTTTAGTTATTATCGTAACGCCGCTATCATTCCGCCATGAAAACAGACGCCCTCAACGTGCTCGGCCTGCCACTGGGCAGATGCTCGGTGGACCCGATCACCGGCTTCTACCGGGACGGGCGATGCCTCGTCGGCACCGAGGATGGCGGGGTGCATGGGGTGTGCACGGAGCTCGATGACGCGTTTCTCGACTACACCGCCGCCCAGGGCAACGAGTTGCGCCGAGCGATGCCGGCCTACGATTTTCCCGGGCTTAGGGCCGGGGACCGCTGGTGCATCTGCGCTTGGCGGTGGCGAGAGGCATTCGAGGCCGGCGTGGCGCCACCGGTGGTGCTGGCCTCGACCCACCACGAGGTACTGCGCGTGATCAAGCTGCGCGATCTGATCGAGCACGCCGTCGATCCGCCGGCCTCGGGACTGGATGACGGATTTTACGAGTTTTAGCGAATAAGACGCCTCAACCCATTGATAAGACGGAGATCTACCCCGGTCGGTGATCGATGCCGGTCCGGATCATCCGGAGGAAAACGCCAATGGCTGGAAAGACACTCTACGAAAAGCTTTTCGACGCGCACGTCGTCCATGACCAGGGTGACGGCACGGCGTTGCTATATATCGATCGTCACCTCGTCCACGAGGTAACCAGCCCGCAGGCCTTCGAAGGGCTGCGCCTGGCCGATCGCAAGCCGTGGCGCACCGGCGCCATGTTGGCCGTGCCGGATCACAACGTGCCGACCACCAATCGGGCCGGCGGGATCGTCGATCCCGTCTCGCGCGAGCAGGTCAGCACCCTCGATCGCAATTGCCAGGAATTCGGTGTCCAGGAATTCCCGATGGCCGACATGCGTCAGGGGATCGTGCACATCATCGGGCCCGAGGAGGGCTTCACGCTGCCGGGCTCGACGGTCGTCTGCGGTGATTCGCATACCTCGACTCACGGCGCGATCGGCGCATTGGCGTTCGGCATCGGCACCTCCGAGGTCGAGCACGTCATGGCGACGCAGACCTTGTTGCAACAGCGCACGAAGACCATGCAGGTGCGCGTCGATGGCGAGCTTGGCCCGGGCGTGACCGCAAAGGACGTCGTGCTCGCGATCATCGGCAAGATCGGCACCGCTGGCGGGACCGGCCACGCGATCGAGTTCGCCGGATCGGCGATCGAGTCGCTCTCGATCGAGGGGCGGATGAGCGTGTGCAACATGTCGATCGAAGCGGGTGCCCGTGCCGGCATGGTGGCGGTCGACGAGAAAACGGTCGAGTACTTCCGCGACAAGCCGTTCGCGCCGACGGGCGAGATGTTCGAGCGGGCAGCCGAGTACTGGCGCACCCTCAAGTCCGATCCCGACGCCGAGTTCGACAAGGTCGTGACCCTTGATGGGACCAAGATCGAACCGCAGGTGAGCTGGGGCACCTCTCCGGAGATGGTCGGACCGGTCAACGGGCGCGTCCCCGATCCGGCAGCCGTGGCAGACCCGGTCAAGGCCGAGGGTATGCGCAAGGCGCTGGCGTACATGGGGCTCGAGGCCAACACGCCGATGACGGACATCCAGATCGACAAGGTCTTCATCGGCTCATGCACCAATGCCCGCATCGAGGATCTGCGCGCCGCGGCCGCGGTCATCAAGGGGGGCCACGTGGCCGACAACGTCACGCTCGCCATGGTGGTGCCGGGCTCGGGGCTGGTGCGCCAGCAGGCCGAAAAGGAAGGGCTCGACAAGGTCTTTCTCGAGGCCGGCTTCGAGTGGCGGGAGCCGGGCTGCTCCATGTGTCTTGCCATGAACGCCGATCGGCTCGAGCCGGGCGAGCGTTGTGCCTCCACCTCGAACCGCAATTTCGAGGGTCGGCAGGGGCAGGGTGGTCGCACGCACCTGGTCAGCCCAGCCATGGCGGCCGCCGCGGCCATCGCGGGTCATTTCGTCGACGTCCGACAAGCGTAAGGGAGACAGAATCATGCAGGCATTCACTACCCACCAGGGAATCGTCGCCCCTCTCGATCGTTCGAACGTCGACACCGACGCGATCATCCCCAAGCAGTACCTCAAGTCGGTCAAGCGCACCGGCTTCGGGCCGACGGCGTTCGACGACTGGCGTTACCTCGATCCCGGCGAGCCGGGCATGGATCACAGCCAGCGCCGAAAGAACCCGGATTTCGTGCTCAACCGCGAGCCGTTCGACCGCGCGACCATCCTCTTGGCTCGCGAGAACTTCGGCTGCGGTTCATCACGTGAGCACGCGGTCTGGGCGTTGACCGACTTCGGTTTCCGTGCCGTGATCGCGCCGTCGTTCGCCGATATCTTCTACAACAACAGCTTCAAGAACGGGTTGCTTCCCATTGCGCTGAAAGAGGAAGAGGTCGATGCGATCTTCAAGGCGGTCGCGGCGAAGCCGGGCCAGGAACTCGAGATCGACCTGCCGAACCAGGTCGTCAAGATCCCGGACGGCACGACCTACGAGTTCGAGATCGACAGCTTCCGCAAGCACTGCCTGGTCAATGGGCTCGACGACATCGCGCTGACCCTCGAGCATGCCGACAAGATCAAGGCCTATGAGGCGGCGCAACGGGAAAGGACGCCGTGGTTGTTCAACGATCTGCGTGGCAACCTCGGCGGCTGAGTCGCCGCTGAAACGGCCCGTTTTCCCGAGAATTCAAGAACAAAAGGATCGCTAATCCCGTGACTCAGAAGAACATTCTTGTCCTGCCCGGCGACGGCATCGGCCCGGAAATCACCGAGCAGGCCGTCAAGGTGCTCAAGGCCGTCGTCGACGGCAGCGACCTGGAGCTGTCGTTCACCGACGGGTTGATTGGCGGGGCAGCCTATGACGCCGAAGGCGAACCGTTTCCCGAGGTCACCCGCCAACAGGCCGCCGAAGCCGATGCGGTACTGCTCGGCGCGGTGGGCAGCCCGCAATACGACAACCTCGACCGGCCGCTGCGCCCGGAGCGCGGCCTGCTGGCGATCCGCAAGACCATGGGGCTGTTCGCCAACTTGCGCCCGGCGATGCTTTACAGCGCCCTGGCGGACGCCTCCTCGCTCAAGCCGGAGGTGGTTGCGGGCCTGGACATCCTGATCGTGCGTGAACTGACCGGCGGGGTGTACTTCGGCCAGCCGCGTGGCATCCGCGAAGTCGACGGTCTGCGCGAAGGCTTCAACACCATGCATTACAACGAGGCCGAGATTGAACGCATCGGCCGCGTCGCCTTCGAGGCGGCACAGAAACGCGACAAGCGCCTGTGCTCGGTGGACAAGGCCAACGTGCTGGAAACCTCGGAGTTGTGGCGCGAGGTGATGAATCGTCTGTCCGCGGAATACCCGGACGTCGAGCTCTCGCACATGTACGTCGACAATGCCGCGATGCAACTGGTGCGCACGCCCAAGCAGTTCGACGTGATGGTCACCGAGAACCTGTTCGGCGACATCCTTTCCGATCAGGCCTCGATGCTGACCGGCTCGATCGGCATGCTGCCGTCGGCCTCGCTCAACGAAACGGGGCAGGGCCTGTACGAGCCCAGTCACGGCTCGGCACCGGATATCGCCGGGAAAGGCGTGGCCAACCCGATGGCGACGATTCTTTCGGCCGCCATGCTGCTGCGGTATTCCTTCGGTCGAGGCGACCTGGCCGAACGGATCGAAAACGCCTGCATCGCCGTGCTCGACCAGGGCCTGCGCACGCCGGACATCATGCAGCCGGGCATGACGCAGGTCTCTACCAGCGACATGGGTCAGGCCGTCGTCGACGCCCTGAAGGCCTGAGTGGCCGAACGGACCCCTTCGTGAGCCCGGCGTGATGCGCTAGGCTAGATCCACCATTTCGCATTCTGCGGGGACGACTGTTCGACGGTCGTCACCCCGCGCCCCCGTTTGAACAGACTTCCAATCGCAAGGAGAAATCTTCATGAGCAAGACGGTCGACGTTGCTATCGTTGGCGCCACGGGTGCCGTTGGCGAGACCATGCTGTCCATCCTGGCCGAGCGCAAATTCCCGGTCGGCAAGGTGTACGCACTGGCATCCGAGCGCTCGGCGGGCAAGAAGATTGCCTTCGGCAACTCGTTCGTGACGGTCGAGGACCTGGCGACGTTCGATTTCTCCAAGGTCCAGATCGGGTTGTTCTCGCCGGGTGGCTCGATCTCGCGCGAATACGCGCCCAAGGCCGCCGCGGCCGGGTGCATCGTGATCGACAACACCTCCGAGTTCCGCTACGACGATGACGTGCCGCTGATCGTCCCGGAGGTCAACGCCCACGCGATCGCCGGCTACACGCAGCGCAACATCATCGCCAACCCGAACTGCTCAACCATTCAGATGCTGGTTGCGCTCAAGCCGATCTACGACGCGGTGGGCATCGAGCGGATCAACGTCGCGACCTACCAGGCCGTTTCCGGCTCGGGCAAGGAGGCGATCGAGGAACTGGCCACGCAGAGCGCCCGCAAGCTAAATGGCCAAGAGGCCGATGCCGTCGTTTATCCGAAGCAGATCGCCTTCAATGCGTTGCCGCAGATCGATGTCTTCCAGGACAACGGCTACACCAAGGAAGAGATGAAGATGGTCTGGGAGACCCGGAAGATCTTCGAGGACGAATCGATCCTGGTAAACCCGACCGCGGTCCGCGTGCCGGTGTTCTTTGGTCACTCCGAAGCCCTCCACATCGAGACCCGTGACAAGATCACCGCCCAGCAGGCGTGGGATCTGTTCAAGAAGGCCGAGGGCATCGAGGTGCTCGACACGCGTCGTGACGGCGGGTACCCGACGGCCGTGACCGAGGGGGCAGGGCACGACCCGGTCTACGTGGGCCGCATCCGCGAGGACATCTCGCACGAGCGTGGCCTCAACCTGTGGGTTGTGGCCGACAACGTACGCAAGGGCGCGGCACTCAACAGCGTCCAGATCGCCGAATGCCTGGTGCGCGACCACCTCTGAACTGTGGCACAATCGGGCCCGAAATGGGGCCAAAGGAAGGCGACGGAACGTTAACCGGGCAATGACGCTCGGCCCACCGGCGCGAGCAAGGAGTGAGTGACATGCGGAAGTTGAGTTTGGTGATTGCGGGGATTCTGGGTGCCGGGACCCCGTTGATCAGCCAGGCCGCCACCCTGGGCGAGGCCCGGGTGCAGTCGTACTTGAGTCAACCCCTTGATGTGCGAGTGCCGCTGGCGCGCTCCAGTGACGAGCCACTCGACGAGATCACCGTGAAGTTGGCACCGGCCTCGTTCTATCGAGAGGCGGGCGTTTCGCTGCAAAACATCACGGGCAATCTCACCTTCACTATCGAGTCGGATCGTGGCCAGGAATACGTCCTGATCGGTTCCAAGCGTCCGATTCGTGACCCCATCCTAAGCATCCTGCTTGAGGTGGATTCCCCACAGGGACGGATGATTCGCGAGTACAACCTGCTGCTCGATCCGCCATCGATGGGCTCGACCCAGGGCGACCGTTCCGGTGGAGCAACAACCTCCAACCAAGCGGTAGCCCCCACTTCCACGACACAAGCTCCCTCGCGCTCGTCGCCGGCCACCTCCAGCTGGCAACGCGTCGAACCGGCGCAAGACGTACCCCTCGACGGGACCCGTGATGTCCAAAGCGGCGATACGCTTTACGAGATTGCTCGGGAATATGTGGCCGACGGCGCCGATGTCCGCCCCATGATGCAGGCGATCATTGACGCCAACCCGCAAGCATTCGCCAATGGCAACGGCAACGCCCTGATGGCCGGAGCACGCCTTCGGGTGCCGGACACCGGCGCGTCACCCACCAGCACCGACCAAGCCGAGCCTGACAATTCCGCTTCGGACTCCGTGACGGAGATCGAGCGGCTGCCGGCGCTCGAACTCTTGGGACCGGAAGAAGAGGGTGGTGAGCGAGCCGCTGTCGCTCCGGCGACCCTGGGCGACTTTGGTGGCTTGACTCGTGAGCAGCCGCTGGCGGCGATTGCCGGCGGCACACAGTCATCTAACGCGCAGGACGAGCGTGAGACGTTGCTGGACCGCGAGGAGGTCGAGTCGGCTCGCGCAGAGAGCGAGGCGCTGACCGAGCAGCTCCGCGCGCTCAAGGATCAGATTGATACGGTCAAGCTCGCCGTCGACCAGCGCGACGCCCAGATCGCTGAATTGCAGCAGGTCATCGAGCAATCGCGGGCCGAACTCGCGAGCGCCGAACGCGCATCCGGCAATTTCTGGATGGAGTGGGGCAAGTACCTGACCGGCGTATTGGGGCTGGTGATCATCGCGTTGCTGATCGCCCTCGGCTTGCGGCGTAATCGACCGGACGAGGAACCCGGGGTGCCGATGCCGGTCACCGCCGGCGCGTCGAACCAGCCGGCGGTTGATCACGATCCGGTCGTTGAGCCGCCGCGGTCGACTACCACGGCATCGACCGTGGCCGGATCGGCTGCGGTCACCGGCGCGGCGGCTGCCGGCGTGGCGTACGCGCCAACGGATAGCGACCCGGATCACGTGGCGGCAACTCCGGCCAGCGGCATGGATGACCCCATGAACCCGGAGATGGCGCTCGAAGAGGCGCGGGTACTCGAGTCATTCAACCTGACTCACCAGGCGGAGGAGTTGTTGCAGGACAGCCTTGCCGAGCACCCGGGGCACAGCGGCCTTCAGTCGGCGCTCAATCGCCTCAAGGGCATCGATGCCGGCGAAACCGGGGATGAACTCGGCGACTCCCAGCCGCAAGACGATGATTCCACGTGGACGGCCGAGGGCGACGAGTCCGTGGGCGAGTCTGCCGGCCCCGAGGAGGCGACAGGCGTCCCGGTGGACTCAACCGCGTGGGATGAGACACCTGAGTCGACTGACGAATGGGAGGCCGACGACCAGCCGCAAGCTTCGTCCGGGGGCGAATGGGACGATGACATCGACGATATGCTCGCCACGCCCGAGCCGGAGACCAGCCCCGTCGAAGACGAGGAGTCGATGGATTTCGACGACTCCTTCGCGCTGGAAACACCGGCCAAGGAGCCTTCGGCGAACCAGGTGGAAGATGTACCGTCACCACATGAGCCGAACGAGCTCGAGTTGCCGGCAAATGAAACGCCACCGGCCAGCGTCGACACCCCGGAGAGCGATAGCGAAACGGACGAACCCGCGCCGCTCGACCTGGACCTCTCGGGGTACGAACCGGCAGGTGAGCGCGGGGAGCCCACCGCCTCGGGTGATCAGGACATGGGGATGGACCTGGATCTCGATCAGGCCCCGTCCCCTGAGGAGCCTGCCGAAGACGAGCCTGCCTCCACCAACACCGACGAGGAAACCGCGTCGTCCGCGGGCGATGAATCCGACATCGACACGCGGGTGGGACTGGCCGAAGCCTTCCTCGATGTGGGTGATCGGGAAAGCTTCGACATGATCAAAGCCGAGTTGCAGGAAGAGGGCACCACGGCAGCACTGGAGCGACTCGACGAGTTGGAGAATCGGCACCCGGGCTGATGCCCGCGCCACTCACGCGATCCTAAAAGAGAAGGCCCGCCGTCCGTTGGTGGGCCTTTTTGTTATTGTCTATTCATCGCTTGGCGTGGAAAGCTTGGCTCAAGAACGGATTCGGCGATGCGAAACGAAAAAGGCCGGCGACTCATGGAGCCACCGGCCTTCTATCGGACTTGCAATTTGGTGCCCAGGAGAGGACTCGAACCTCCACGGATCTCTCCACTAGTACCTGAAACTAGCGCGTCTACCAGTTCCGCCACCTGGGCAACGCGGCGCATATTAGGAATCCTGAGGGGGGCTGTCAACAGTGAATGCAAAAAAAACGCCGAAGTTGATCTTGCGGGTGGTCGCGCCCGAGCGCCGCCCGGCGTTGGCCAGTGACGACAAGCGCTTGATTGCGTGTGAGAAGCCGTATCCCGGCAAACAGCGGTTGACGGTTTTCCTGACATCAGACGCACCAGAGGAAAACCCGCACGAGGCGACAACGTCAGCCGTGAACCTGGACGACCTGATTTCACGGGCGGCCACCAAGGATGACGCCGTCATCGAGTTGATCGTCGAGCTGGATGAGTGGACGAAGGCGATCTCGCCATTTTTTGCCGCACTGCGTGACCGATTGAATCGGCCGCTGATCGTTCATCTCGGTGAGGCGCATCGGGTGGGTGGTTCGGTGGATCAACAGATGGTGTCGCTCGGGTTTACCCGTCACGCGGCAGATGTGCCTGTTTATCTGTTCGATATCGAAACCTACAAGCGGACCCCGGATTGGTTGAATGCGCGTCATTGGGCCAATCCGGAGCTGTGGGGCAAGTACCGGTGGTGAGGGCCTACCTCGAGACCAGTCTGGACTCTATTTAACATAATATATATTCTACGAAACTTTGTCCTCGTATAGCTATGACGTGTTGGGCGGCGATTGTCTCGTGGCCATCGCCCATCGCAAGCACACGCGGCAACCATGCCCGCAGGTAGTTGCACTACAATGGTCACCAGTCGTCCGGAAGTCTCTTCGGACCGAATGAATTCACCGTTTCGATAGGCCCGCCATGCGACCGATCCCGTCCGCTGCGTTGTTCCTTGCCATGAATCTGGCCTTGCTCGGGTCCGGCTGTTCCAGCAGCCCGGCCAACGAGTCCGCGGCCGACTCGGACATGGGCGCCACCGGATCCGGTGCGACGGCCCGTGAACTGGACGCGTTCGATCAGAGCCCGATCTTCAACGTGCTTGCCGGCGAATTCTACGGTCGGCACAAGAATTACGATCAGGCCGCGACCCACTACGCGGCAGTCGCCCAGAACAGCAACGATCCGGCATTGCTCGAACGTGCCATTCAGTCGGCGATCTTTGCCGATCGCTTCGACCTGGCCCAAACCCTTGCCGAACAACTGCGCGAACTCTCGCCGGGAAACGCCCGCGCGGCCGCGGTCATGATGGTCTCCTCACTCGAACTCGGTGAGACCGAGCAAGCGGATCGAGCCCTCAACCAGTGGCTCGAGTCTGACTCGGGCAACGTCGAGAAGATATTCAACGAGACAGGCCAATACCTGCAAAAGAGCCTCGATCGCGACCGGGCGGTGGCCTATACCCACCACCTGGCCGAACGTTTCCCCCAGCAATACGAAGCCCAGGTGGTCATCGCCAAGCTCGCGCTGTCGTTCGGCGAACCGGCGCTGGCCCGCAACGCCGCCGACCGTGCCATGTCACTGCGTCCCGACGAGACCATGGCCTACGATCTGGCGATGGTCATTGCCAATCGTGACGGTGATGTCGAACAAGCCATCCGAGTACTCGAAAAGGCCCACAACCAGTTTCCCGATGAAGGCCGTTACACGAGCGGGCTGATCGAGGCGCGACTGGTGGCCGGCCGGGACGACGCCGCGCTTGCGTTGCTTGAGCGCACCTTGGAAATCCAGCCGAAAGATCCCGAGCTCCTGCGCACCCTGTCGCTGTTCGCGTTTCGTTTGGAGCGTCCCGATCTGGCCGAACAGGCACTGGACCGCCTCGAGCGCTTACCCGGCCATGCGGATGTCGTCCACCTGATCCGTGGACGCGTTGCCTTGCAGGACGCCGACCTCGACGGCGCGGAATCCGCCCTGTCGCAGGTAAGCCCCCGCAGCGAGCAGTACGCCAATGCCCAGGTGCTGCTAGCCGGCGCCCGGGTCGATCAGGGCCAGGCGGACGCCGCTATCCGTGGGTTGGAAGCCGCCCTGCTCTCTGAGGAGATTGACGAGGCCGACCATCAGCAGCTCATGCTCGCGCTCGCCTCGACGCTTGCGGCATCCGGACAGTTCGAGGAAAGCCTGCAAATCGCCGATCAGGCCCTGGATGCCTGGCCGGATGCCAGCGATTTCCGTCTGCAAAAGGCCATGACGCTGTTTGCCCTCGAAGAATCCGGCTCGGCGATCAGCGTGCTGCGCGAACTTGTTGACCGCGATCCCGAGCATGCCCAGGCCCTCAACGCGTTGGGCTACACGTTGGCCGACGAAAACCGCAATCTGGACGAGGCCGAGAAGCTGATCGGGCGCGCCTTGCAAATCGACCCGGATAACGCGGCCTACCTCGATAGCCTCGGCTGGCTCAAATACCGCCAGGGCGATCTTGAATCGGCCCTCAGGGTGTTGAGAAGTGCCTACCGTCGCGCACCCAACGCCGAAATCGGCGCCCATCTCGGTGAGGTGCTGTGGGCCGAGGGCGAGCGTGACCAGGCGCTCGAGATCTGGCAAGAGGCCCTCGAACTCGATGCCAGTGACATCACCCTGCTCGAAACCCTGCGCAAATTCGCCCCGGAGCTGGTGCCGGCAAACGGTCAACCGTGAGTCAAACCGCCGCCCGCCCCCAGCAACCGACGCCGTCTTTCTTCATGTCAATCATTGCAACGTCCACCATTAAACTGCGCATTACCGCCCTGTTCGTCGCCACCGCCCTGCTTTCCGGCTGCGCCTCGCTACTTGGCACACAGCCGACCGAGCCAGCCAGCGAGGCGCAATTGACGGCGTGGGATTCGCACGCGCGAGCGCTCGAATCGATGGCCGACTGGGCGTTTGATGGACGGGCGGCCGTTCGCTCCGGCGTCACCGGCGGCAGTGTTCAACTCGACTGGACACAGGTAGGCCCCGTGACCTCGCTCGTATTGAGTGGCCCCTTTGATACGGGGCGCCTGGCGATGACCGGGACACCAAGCCACATGCTCCTGACCGACGGTAAAGGCAATCAACGCGTCACCGACGATCCCGAAGCGCTCCTCGAGCAACAGACCGGTTGGCGCATCCCGTTGGCCACCCTGCCGCGGTGGGTGAGAGGTTTGCCCAGTCACTCCCTGGATGCGCTGTCCGCGGGCGACTACCGTCTCGACGATCAAGGCCGTCTCGCCGCCTTCACCGACGACGATGGCTGGGAGGTCGAATATGACCGCTACCAGGATGTCGGGCGACTCGCCCTGCCCCATTTCGTCGAGTTATCCCACGATGGCATGCGGATCCGCATCGTGGTCGACACCTGGGACATCGGACAAACACCTCGATGACCGCTTCCCCCAGCGCGGAATCCGCCAACGCGGGGACCTGGCTCCAGGCCGGCTGCAAACTCAACCTCTACTTGCACGTCAACGCCCGACGGCCGGACGGCTATCACGAGTTACAGACCTTCTTCGAGTTGCTGGACTACGGTGACGAATTGCTAATCGACACCGGCCACGACGATATTCGGGTCGAGTGGATCGCCGGCAACGAGCCGATCGACGGAATGCCGGCCGATCCCCACGGCGATCTGCTCCACCGGGCAGCGATCCGGTTGCGCGAGCAAGCCCGTGACGATCGGCGCGGCCATCAACCCGCGCCCGGCGCGCACATCACCTTGAAAAAACACGTGCCGGTGGGCGGCGGGCTGGGCGGTGGTTCAGCGGCCGCCGCCTGCCTGTTACGAGCCCTTAATCGTTCCTGGAACCTCGATTATCCGGTCGATACCCTCGCGCGGATCGGCAAGGAGCTCGGTGCCGATGTGCCGGTCTTCGTTCATGGCCACAGTGCCACGGCACACGGCATCGGTGAGCAATTGCATCCCGACGTCGCGCCGGACACCAGCGGCATCTACCTGGTGCTGGTGCCGGGTGTCTCCTCGCCGACCGCCGGCCTGTTCGCCAACGAGCGGCTAGAGCGCAACTTACCCAAGCAACCGGATGCCGAGTTGCTCGAACACTGGCGCGACCAGGGGCAGAACGTGTTCGAACGGCTCGTGCTGGATCAGCAGCCGGAACTCGCCGCCCTGCTCGCCGACTTGAAGGCCGAAGCGGGATTTGCGCGCATGACAGGGTCGGGCGCCTGCCTGTTCACCCCGGTTGCCTCCGAACTCGAGGGCCAGCGGATCGGTGAGCGGCTGGCATCGAGGCACGAAATCCTGCGACGGTTTTTCCTCTCTTCACGGCTCGCTCACGCCAAAACAGCGCCTTAGGGGACCAACCATGCGAAAAGGTAAAAAAACCGCCATCAGCCCTTGGCAAACCCGGATCGCTTGGTTAAGATGCGCACCTTCTTCGAATGGGCCGTCGCCAAGTTGGTTAAGGCACCGGATTTTGATTCCGGCATTCGCAGGTTCGAATCCTGCCGGCCCAGCCAAATAACCGGCGAGACCGATGTCACTAACACGCTCCTTGATGGTCTTCACGGGCAACGCGAATCGGCCATTGGCCGAACGAGTTGCGGAAAGTCTTGATAGCCAACTCGGACAGGCATCGGTAGCGCATTTCTCGGACGGCGAATCCGCCGTCGAGCTCCTGGAAAACGTCCGCGGTCGCGACATCTTTGTCATTCAGCCGACCTGCGATCCGACGAACGACCACATCATGGAGCTCATGCTGATGACCGATGCGCTGCGTCGGGCCTCGGCTCACCGCATCACCGCGGTCGTCCCCTACTTCGGCTATTCCCGCCAGGACCGTCGTGTCCGCTCGTCTCGCGTGCCGATCAGCGCCAAGGTTGTGGCCAACATGCTGCAGAGCGGCGGCGTGGACCGCATCCTGACCGTCGATCTGCACGCCGACCAGATCCAGGGCTTCTTCGACATTCCGGTGGACAACGTCTACGCCTCTCCCATCCTCTTGGGTGACATCTGGCGACAGAAATACGAAGACCTGATCGTCGTCTCGCCGGACGTCGGCGGCGTGGTGCGTGCCCGAGCCGTTGCCAAGCGCCTCGATGACGCGGATCTTGCCATCATCGACAAGCGTCGCCCCCGAGCGAACGTCTCGCAGGTGATGCACATCATCGGTGAGGTGAAGGGCAAGACCTGCGTGCTGGTCGATGACATGGTCGATACCGCCGGCACCCTCTGCAAGGCGGCCGATGCCCTGAAGAAACAGGGTGCCCGCAAGGTGGTCGCGTATTCCACCCACGCCATCCTGTCGGGCAAGGCAATCGAGAACATCGAGGCCTCTTCCCTCGACGAGCTGGTGGTGACCGACACCGTGCCGCTCAAGCCGGAATCCGAGGCCTGCGAGCGCATCCGCGTTCTCTCTGTCGCCGGCATGCTCGCCGAGACCATCCGTCGCATTCATACCGACGAGTCGGTCAGTTCGCTGTATAACGACGACTAACAGCAAGGCCGTCTGCCCTTCCAGCGAACGGGCTTTCCCTGTACAATTCGCGCGCCGCTCGATCACTCGGGCGGCGCGCGTCGGTTGTGGCTTGGTCGCGGGCCACAACCGTACATCAGACGCCGGGAGCCGGACAGTCGTCGCCCCGGCGGTTTTTATTTCTGGAGTGGACCCAATCATGTCTAATGAAACTTTTAAGATTGAAGCGTCCGTTCGCGATGACCTGGGGAAGGGTGCGAGCCGCCGCCTGCGTCGCGAAGGGAACATCCCGGCCATCGTCTACGGTGGCAAGAAGGCCCCGGTCTCGCTGACCATCAACCACAACGAGCTCCTGAAGCACCTCGACCACGAGGCATTCTTCTCGCATATTCTCGAGCTCAATGTCGGCGGTGAGACCGACGAGGTGGTCCTGCGTGACCTGCATCGTCACCCGTACAAGACCACCGTCGTGCTGCACGCTGACTTCCAGCGCATCACCCGTGGTCAGAAGATGCGGATGAACGTCCCGCTGCACTTCGACAACCGCGAAGAGAGCAAGGGCGCCAAGGCCGGCGGCGTGGTCAGTGTCATCCACAATGAAGTCGAGATCGAGTGCCTGCCGCGCCAGCTGCCGGAGTACCTGACCATCGATTTGAGCGAACTGGATATCAACGAGGCGATCCACCTGAGCGAAATCAACCTGCCGGAAGGCATCGCCATTCCGGAGCTCGCGCTGGGTGAAGGGCATGACGTGGCCGTGGTCGCGATCCACCCGCCGAAGTTGGAGAAAGAGCCGGAAGAGGAAGAACAGGCCGACGTAGAAGCCGAAGCCGGTGGCGAGGAAGAGAAAGGCGGCGAAGAAGCCTGATCCTCCCCCGCCGCGATCCTCGAAAGACCCCGATCAATTGATCGGGGTTTTTTCATTTCGGTCCGGGTGTTGGCGCAATCAGCTATGCGATAATCCGCGCCCATGAGTATCAAGCTGATCGTGGGACTGGGTAACCCCGGACAGAAGTACGATGGCACCCGCCACAATGCCGGTTTCTGGGCCGTGGACGCCATCGCCACCACACTGGGCGGCAGCTGGGCCGAGGAACGCAAGTTCAAGGGCGCGGCTGCCCGGGTGATGGTCGACGGCGTCGACCTACGGCTGCTGCGGCCCGATACCTTCATGAACCGGTCGGGCCAGTCCGTCGGTCCATTGGCGCAGTTCTTCAAGATCGCCCCAGAAGAGATCCTCGTAATCCACGACGAGCTCGACCTGCCACCTGGCCGGATGCGACTGAAGTGCGGTGGCGGGCACGGCGGTCACAATGGCCTCAAGGATATCCAGTCCGCGCTCGGCAGCGCGGACTTCTGGCGCCTGCGCATCGGCGTGGGGCACCCGGGGCACCGAGATGCGGTGGTCGGGTATGTCCTGACCAACCCGCCCCCGGATGAACGACGCCTGATCGAGGACGTGGTCATCGAGGTCCGTCACCTCGCGCCCAAGCTCGTGCATGCCGATGACGCGGCACTGAGGCAGGCGATCAACAGCTATCGCCCGTCCGCCTGAGCGGACGGACGACCCGACACACCCGCGGCCGCCCTGCCCGGCCGCATCCTGACACTGAATCAACGGAGTCCCTATGGGTTTCAACTGTGGCATCGTGGGCCTGCCCAACGTCGGCAAGTCCACCCTGTTCAACGCGCTGACCAAGGCCGGCATCCAGGCGGCCAACTACCCGTTCTGCACCATCGAGCCGAACGTCGGGGTGGTCGCCGTCCCCGACCCCCGCCTCGACAAGCTCGCCGAGATCGTCAAGCCCGAGCGGGTCATCCCGACCAGCATGGAGTTCGTCGACATCGCCGGGCTGGTGGCCGGTGCCTCCAAGGGCGAAGGTCTGGGCAACCAGTTCCTGGCCACCATTCGTGAGACCGATGCCATCGTGCAGGTCGTGCGCTGCTTCGCCAATGATGATGTCATCCACGTGGCGGGCAAGGTCGACCCGGTCGCCGACATCGAGGTGATCAATACCGAACTGGCACTTGCCGATCTCGACACCGTGCAAAAGGCCACCGACCGGCTGACCAAGCAGACCAAGTCCGGTCAGAACAAGGATGCCGCGGCCAAGCTCGAGCTGGTCAAGGAAGTTGCCGAGGTGCTCGATCAGGGGCACTCGGTCCGAAGCATGAAGCTTGATGCCGAGAAGCTCGCCCTGCTTCACGATCTGCACTTGCTGACCAGCAAACCGCTGATGTTCATTGCCAACGTGGATGAGAACGGCTTTGAGAACAATCCGTTCCTCGACCAGGTCCGCGACCTCGCCGGCGCTGAGGGAGCGACGGTGGTGCCGGTGTCCGCGACCACCGAGGCCGAACTGATCGACCTGGAAGGCGAGGACAAGACCATGTTCCTCGATGAGATGGGACTCGAGGAACCCGGACTCGACCGGGTGATTCGCGCCGGCTACGAGTTGCTCGGCCTGCAGACCTATTTCACCGCCGGGGTAAAGGAAGTGCGTGCCTGGACGATAAAGCGCGGCATGACGGCCCCTCAGGCCGCCGGTGTGATCCACACCGACTTCGAAAAGGGCTTTATCCGCGCCGAAGTGGTCGCCTACGACGATTTCGTCACTTGTGGTGGCGAGCAAGGGGCCAAGGAAGCTGGAAAATGGCGGCTGGAAGGCAAGGACTACGTCATGCACGAAGGGGATGTCGTGCACTTCCGATTCAATGTCTGAATGGGCGTGAAAAGGCGCGCGGACAGGGTTGACAACCCGTCGGGGAATCCCGATAATGCGCGCCTTGCTTGGCTATGTAGCTCAGCTGGTTAGAGCACGGCACTCATAATGCCGGAGTCGGTGGTTCGAATCCACCCATAGCCACCA
>JAGXGL010000022.1 GCA_024636755.1 Guyparkeria sp.
CGAGGCGTCACGACGTGAAATCCCTTCTGGTGCTCACGCTACTCACCTCGGCCTTCCTTCTCGGCGGCTGTTCACACGTCGCGCGTGTCGATGCGGGCCACCTGACCGCGTTCGGCGAGCCGCTCGAGCAGCCGGAGCAGTGCCTGTACTTACCTGGTGCGTATCGACAACCGGGGCCGGTCACCGGAAGAGCTCCCTCCTCTCGCCATCCGGTTGCCCGACTCAGACCAACCCATTGCGCTCGAAGCGCTCACCCCGACCGTCGCGGCGCGCTATTTGCCGGCCTTCGTGCCGCCAGCGCAATGGCCGACCACTTGGAAGGAAAAGGCAAGCCGGCGAACGGCGTTCGAGGGAGGAGGCATCTACGTGAATTTCGAGGCGCAGGGGCCGGGATTCATCGCCCTGTGCTCGCATTGCCACGGCGGCCGGCACTCCCCGGTCCTGTGCACGGCGGACGGTTCGGTCTGCCACCAACTGCCGCTCACGTATGAGGGGCTGGTCGAATTGATCGGACCACCCGACCGGGTCCAGAGGGTGCGTGAGGTGACGTACTGAGTCCTCGCCGCCCGCCTCCTAATCCTGGTCGAGGCGAATGCCGCCAAAGAACAGGACGCGGTCGAGCTCGGCCTCCTTCAGTTGCAAACCATGCTCGGCATGCAGCCGCGACACCGCCTCCTCGCGCGTGCGCGGCGAGGGCTGCATGTCGCACAGGAACTGGCCGACATCCTCGACCACCGCCCAGGGATAGAGTATCCAGCGCCATTCCCGGATGGACTCGGCAACGAAGTCCGCCGGGCACGCCGTCCCCTGTTTTTCATGCAATACCACGGTGCGGACCGATGCCGGGCGCAGGTCGTCCAGGTAGGGGCGCAAGGCCTGCAAGGTCTTGCCGCTATCGTTGACGTCATCGACGACCAGCACGTGTTCGCCCTCGATCGCGGCGCCCAGCGGCACGGTGACCCGCGCCTGCGTCACGGCGTGCGCGCCGGCCGCGTAATGCTGCACCTTGACGCTCATCAATCGGGAGACACCTAGAAAATCGCAGACATACCGCGCCGGCATGAACCCGCCGCGGGCCACGGCGATCACGGTATCCGGCCGGTAGCCGCTCGATCGCACCATGCGCGCCAGGCGGTCGGCACCGGCGACGACCTCCTCGAGCGTGATCGCGCGGACGGGTAACGATTCGCGTCGAGTCATTCCGTTCCTCCCTGACTGGTCCTAGTCGCGAATGTCGCGTGGGCGACCGAGTGGGCGATCGCCTGGACAATCACCTGGGCAATCACCCGGGTGGCGATCACGCCTTCTTGACGAACTCGGACTTGAGCTTCATCGGCCCGAAGCCCTCGACCTTACAGTCGATGTCGTGGTCGCCCTCGACGATACGGATATTCTTGACCTTGGTGCCCACCTTGACCGCCCCGGAGCCACCCTTGAGCTTGAGATCCTTGATCACGGTCACGGTGTCGCCATCGGCCAGCGGATTGCCGTTGGCATCACGTGCGGCGGGCTGCTCATCGGCCTCATTCGACGGATCGGCCTCGCCCGTCCATTCGTGGCCGCACTCGGGGCAGACGAACAGCGTGCCGTCGTGGTAGGTGAAGGTCGAGCCGCACTCGGGGCAAGGGGGCATATCACTCATCTGTCGGTCCTGGGTCATTAACTGGGTCATCAAATCGAGACACCATGGTAACCCGAGCACCGGCAACGCTTGCAGCCCGGGGGGCGGGCCGGTAGCCTCGACGAGGTCATTACGCATCGGGCGCGCCCAGTTATTGCCTGGCCATCGCCCGGCCATTGCCCACCGATTGAAGCGGAACGCCACGTGATCCAGGACCTCCAGCGACAACTAGCACGCCACCGACGCCTCGTCGGATTGCTGTGCCTGGTCGTGGCGCTCCAGAGCCTGTGGTGTTGCGCCTGGCACGTTCACACCGCCCATGACGAGGTTGGTGGTGGCGTCGTACACCTGGAACACGCCGATTCCCACGCGGACGCCGTCGAGATTGAATCGACCGCCACGCTCAAGGCCTTCGGTGACGGGCTGGGCCTGTTCTTCGTACTGGCACTGCTGATCGCCCTGCCCCGACCAGCCGCGGTTCGCCCGCCGGCAAGCGTCAACACCCCTCCTCCCTGCCGACCGCACCTGCGTCCACCCGGGCGCGCCCCTCCTCTGGCCTGACAACTCCCGAAACTGATAGCGCCACCTAAGCCGTCGAGACGATCGACGGGGTGGCATCTGCCCCGTCGTGGGCGTTGATTCAGAGGAGTTCGTCATGCCGATGACGTCTCGAACGCGTTGGGTGCGATGCATCCCTCGTCCCTTGCTGGTGAGCAGCCTGTTGCTGCTCGTCCCCTTGAATACCTTGGCGGCCGACTGGACGCTCGAGCGCAGTGCCGAACGGGCGCTGGCCGTCGCCCCCGAGCTGAAAGCCGCCCGTGCCGAGCGTGACCGATTCGCCGGCCTGGCCGACGAGGCCGGTCGCTGGCCGAATCCCGAGATGGAGATCGGCGTTAGCGACGAAGTAGGCATCGCGGATGGGTCGGGCGGTTGGTCTCTCAAGGAATACGCGATCCGCCAATCACTGCCTCTCGGTGGCCGCATCGCTCACCGTGCCGACGCCGCCGACACGCGCATCGAGGTGGCCGAGGCCCAGACACTCCAGCACGCGCTGACCATGGAACATCGCGCGGCCCTCGCCTTTCACCAGCTGCAATGGGCACAAGCCCGTATCGAGCAGGCCAAGCACCAGCAGGAGTGGACCCAGCGCTTCGCGCACATCGGTGACCGCCGCGCCCGTGCCGGCGACCTGTCCGAACGCGAACGCCTGCGGTTAAACCTGCTGCATGCCGAGGCCCAGGCCGAGTTGGCCGAGCGCCGCCAGGTGCGACAAGCCGCGCTCGCCACCTACCGCGGCCTGCTCGCGATCGACCAGAAAACCGCCGTCACCCTGGCCGAGCTGAGCCGACCGAAAGCGCCACCGGCTCTCGACACCTTGCGCGAGCGCCTCGACCGGCACCCCACCCTGCGGGCCGCCGCCCGGCAGGTGGCCGCGGCACGCGCCGAAGTAAAACAGGCCCGGGCCGAGCGACTGCCCGACCTGGCCGTCCGCATGGGCCGTGAGCGCGGCCATATCAACGGTCGCACGGAGACCACCAACCACATCGGCCTCTCTGTCGAACTGCCGCTCTGGTCGCAGGGGCGCGGTCGCGTCGATGCAAGGCAAAGCGCGGCCATCCGTCAGGACGCCGAGCGCCAGGTCACCGCACGTGACCTGGGTATCCGGCTGGAACGCTCCCACGCCCGTCTTGCCGGCGTGCTCGAACACATCGACGAACACCGCACCGCCATGCTTGGGCCGGCCGACACCGTGCTCGAGCAGACCCGCCGGGGTTTCGAGCACGGTGAACTGACCTTGACCGAACTGATCGATGCGGCCCAGACCAACATCCGCGCCACGCAACGGTATATCGACCTGCTGCTCGAGGCGCGTGAACACCAAGCCGATCTGCGTCTCGCCGCCGGCCTGATGCTTACGACCGATTACCCGGAGCAGAACCGATGAACCCGATTTTGATGCCCCGCCGGCGCCTTTGGCTCGTGCTGGCGACTACCTTGAGTCTTCCCCTGTCCGGCTGTCTTGACGAGCTCGGCCACGAACACGACGAGCAGGGCGAGCCTATCGGCGCGAATGTGGACGATGCCGCAAAGGACGAGCCACCCATGCGCGCGGTCACGACCTGGTCGCGGGAACTCGAGCTATTCATGGAGTTCCCCGCGCCGACCGCCGGCACACCCGGCAAGTACATCACGCACCTCACCCACCTGAAGGACTTCTCGCCGGTCATGTCCGGCCCGCTCCGCTATCGATTCGAGCGCGAGGACGGTCACGTCGAGGAACACGTTGCCGAGGCCATCGCGCGGGACGGCATCTTCCTGCCCGAGATCCGTGTCGAGAAACCCGGGCGTTATGAGCTCGACCTGACCCTCGGCACGGGCGACGGGGCACTCACCATCGAGGCCGGCCACGTCAACGTCACGTCGCCGGGCGAGACGATCGCCAGTGACGAGGGTCACGGTCACGACCATGGCGACGAGCGCGGCGATATCGCGTTCCTCAAGGAGCAGCAATGGCGGATGGACTTTGCCGTCCAGCAGGCCTTCAGCGACTACATCACCGAACGCCTGTCCGTACCGGCGCGTATCGAGCCCCGCCCGGGCCAGAGCGCCCAGGCGACCGCCCCGACGGGGGGCATGCTGATCCCGCCAGATAGCGGCGAATGGAAACGCCCCGGTGACCGCGTCGAGGCGGGTGATGTCCTGGCTCGCGTTCTGCCGTTAAGCGGTGCCGAGGACGTGAGTTTGCTCGACCTTGACCTGACCCAGGCACGGGAGCGGGTTTCCCTCGCCCGTGCCGAACGCGATCGCATGCAAAGCCTCTACGACGACGGCGTCGTGTCAAAAAAGCGCCTCGATCAGGCGAACTCCGAATACCGCGTCGCTCGGCAGGCACTGGAGCGTGCCCGTACCCGGCTCGATCAACTGGAGGGTGAACGTGATCAGGCGGGTGCGGCCGTCACCCTGCGCGCCCCCATCAGTGGTCGGATCACGGCCAGCCCGCACGCCTCCGGCGAGCTGGTCGCGGCGAATGCCACCGTTTTCTCCCTGCTCGACGACAGCCACGTCTGGCTCAAGGCGATGGCCTACCCCGGCGACATGGCCCGTATCGATCGCCCCGGCAACGTCGTCGCACGCCAGGCCGGAGCCCCGTGGCAGTCGCTGCCCGGGGCAACACTCGCCTACGTCGGCACTCGGACCGAGGAAAACGGCACCGTCCCGGTGGTCTTCGACGTGCCCAACCCCGACGGCCAGCTGATTCCCGGCACGGCCTGGTCAGCGGCGTTCTCGACCGGCGTCGGGCAGATGGCCGTGGTCGTGCCCAAATCCGCCATTCTCGACGACGACGGTATCGAGGTGGTGATCGTGCAGCACGGCGGCGAGCGCTTCGAGCGCCGGCAGGTCAAGACCGGGATCCGCAGTGGCGACCGCGTGGCGATTACCGCCGGGCTGCAGCCGGGCGAACGAGTGGTCACCCAGGGGGCCTACACCGTGCTGCTTGCTTCGCGAGGTGAGCAAGACATCGGCCATGGCCACGCCCACTGAGGAGCACCGACATGTTGGACCGATTGATTGACTGGTCACTGCAGAACCGCCTGCTGGTGATAGCCGCCTCCGCCCTGCTGCTCGTTCTCGGTGTGTTGACCGCGCGCGATGTGCCGGTAGACGTATTCCCGGATCTGACCGCCCCGACCGTCACGGTGATGACCGAGGCACCGGGCCTGGCCGCCGAGGAGGTGGAACAGCAGGTCAGCTTCCCGATCGAGACGGCGATGAACGGGGCGACTGACGTACGGAGGCTGCGTTCGCAATCCGTGCCCGGCTTTTCCATCGTCTGGGTGGAGTTCGAATGGGGCACGGACATTCTCGAGTCGAGGCAAATTGTGACCGAGCGTCTCGATCAGGCCCGTGACGACCTGCCCCAGGCCGCCGGCGTGCCGCAACTCGGGCCGATCACCTCGATCATGGGCGAGATCGAGTTCTTCGGCGTGCGTGCCGAGCCGGGCGAGAATCAAGGCGAGGATCAGGGCGCCAGCCTCATGCTGGCCCGGGAAGTCGCCGACTGGCAACTCGAGCCCCAACTGCTCGCGATTCCCGGCGTGGCGAACGTCACCGCCCTCGGCGGCGACATCCGCGAGTATCAGGTGCTGGTCTCTCCCGACCGCCTCCAGGAGATGAACATTGGCCTGGATCAGGTGCGCGAGGCGGCGTCCCGGGCGAACCGGAACGCCGGCGGCGGCTGGATCAGCGAAGGGGGCCAGGACTACTTGCTGCGTTTCCTCGGCCGCACGGAACATGCGCCGGACATCGGTGAGGCGGTCATCACCGTCCGCGGCGACGCACCCATTCGCATCCGCCACGTCGCCGAGGTGCGCGAGGGTCCGGGCATCCCGATCGGCGATGGCGGCATCAACGGCGACCCCGGCGTTGTCGTCGCGGTATCCAAGCAACCGGGCGCCGACACCATTGAGCTGACCCAGCGTATCGGTCGGGTCCTGGAGCAGGCGAAGGCCGACCTGCCAGAGGGCATCCACCTCGAGCCGGGACTGTTCCGCCAGGCCGATTTCATCTCCCGTGCCATCGATAACGTCGCCGTGGCACTTCGGGATGGCGCGATCTTCGTCGTGGTGGTGCTGTTCGCCTTCCTGTTCAGTTTCCGCACCACGCTGATTTCCGTGCTCGCCATCCCGCTGTCACTCGTGGTCGCCCTGGTCGGGCTCAAGTGGATGGGCATCGGCATCAATACCATGACCCTGGGTGGGATGACCATCGCCATCGGCGCGCTGGTCGACGATGCGATCATCTTCGTCGAGAACATCTACCGACGACTGCGCGAGAACGCCCGTCGCGAGCAGCCCGCCCCAGCGGCCAGTGTGGTCTATCGCGCCAGCTCGGAGGTACGCCAGTCGGTCGTCTTCTCGACGGCCATCATCATGCTGGTGTTCGCCCCGCTGTTCTTTCTCCAGGGGGTCGAGGGGCGACTGCTCGAACCGCTGGGTCTGGCCTATCTGTTCGCGATCGCCGCATCCCTCCTGGTCGCCCTGACGCTGACGCCGGTGCTGAGCCTGTGGCTGCTGTCGAAGGACAAGGCCCTGGGCGAAGAGAAAGACCCACCGCTGATCCGCTTCTTCAAATGGCTTTATGCCCCCATCCTGAAGGCCAGCCTGCGCTTCGCACCTGCCGTGCTGGGATTCTCGGTGATCATGGTGGTGGCCACCCTGCTGGTTATCAGCCAATTCGGTCGCTCGTTCCTGCCGGAATTCAACGAGGGCAGCCTGACGATCGCGGTGACAGCCCCGCCCGGCACCTCTTTGGAGACCTCGGCGGCCATCGGCGGACAGATCGAGGACATCCTGCTCGATTTCGAAGAGGTGCAAACCGTGGCCCGCAAGACGGGTCGGGCCGCCCTGGACGCGCATACGCAGGGACCGAACTCCTCCGAGCTCGAGGTGACGCTGGGCGAGCTGCCACAAGGCAAGGAGGCATTTTTGGCCGAACTGCGCGGCGCCTTGAATGGCGTGCGCGGGGTCAATATCAATATCGGCCAGCCACTCTCGCATCGCATCGACCACATGCTATCCGGCACTCGGGCGGCCATTGCGGTGAAGATCTTCGGCCCCTCGCTGGCCGAACTTCGACGCCTTGGCGGCGAACTCGAAGGCACCATGCAGGAGGTGGACGGTCTGGTCGACGTCGCCATGGAACCGCTGCAAGCCGTACCGCAACTGCGATTGCGTGCCGATCGCGAGGCGATCGCCCGCTACGGAATGACGGTGGAGGAAGTTGCCCAACTGGTGGAGACCGCCTACCGCGGCAGCGTCGTCTCGGAGGTGTTCGAGGGTAATCGACGCTTCGACCTGGTGGTCCGTTTCAACGACAACGCCCGCGAAGATCGTCACGCAGTCGGCGATACCCTGATCAGGACAGCCACCGGCGACATGGTGCCCTTGCGGGCACTGGCCAGCCCTTCGTTCGAGCGCGGGCCGGGCACCATCCTGCGCGAGAACGCGCAACGTCGTCTCGTGGTCAGCGCCAACGTCGCCGGTCGCGACCTGCGTGGCGCGGTCGAGGCCATTCAGGCGAGTGTCGATGCCGACATGAGCCTGCCGGAGGGCTACCGAATCGAGTACGGTGGCCAGTTCGAGGCGGAGGCCAATGCCACCCGCACCATCGGCTGGGTCTCGCTGGCCGTGCTCGCCGGCATCCTGCTCCTGCTGCAGATGGCCTTCCGCTCGCTGCGGCTGGCGCTGCTGGTCATGGTCAACATCCCGCTCGCCCTGGTCGGTGGCGTGGCCGCGGTCTGGTTCATGGGCGGGACGATTACGGTGGCGGCCCTGGTGGGCTTCATCACCCTGTTCGGCATCGCCATCCGCAACGGCATTCTCTTGATCAGCCGTTATCAGGCATTGGCGCGGGACGGCATGGATGTCGATCAGGCGGTGGTCACCGGCTCCATGGAGCGACTCGCCCCGATCCTGATGACGGCCCTGACCGCGGGTCTGGCGTTGATTCCGTTGGCGATGGGGCTGGGCGAGGCCGGCACCGAGATCCAGGCGCCGATGGCGGTGGTGATCCTCGGCGGGCTGGCCACCTCGACATTCCTCAACATGGTCGTGCTGCCGGCGCTCTACCGGTTGGTTGCCGCGCGTCCGGGCGGGAAGCCCGGATGACGCGTCATCCAGTTACCGTTTCGAACGCGACTTGAGCGCCAACGCGGCCTGGTTGCGCAGGGTGCGCAGGCTGTTGAGATTGCCTTCCGTGAAGGCCGCGGCCGGGCCCTCGAGGTAGAACAGGCCAAACGGGGCACGATTGACGTGGAGGGGATAGGCCATCGCCAGGTCGCCCGTGCCCTGGAACTGCCAGTCGAAGATGTCGTCGCTGGGCATCTTCGGCCGGTGGATACTGCGATCCTCACCCGACTGGAACACCTGCGCCACGCGGCTGGTCTCGGAAAGCGACACGGTCATGCCAGGCTTGAATTCGGCGAACGACGCGCCCTGCCCCAGACGCGGAACCAGCTGCCACGCCTTGCGTTCCAGCATGTACAGCACGGCCAGATCCAGCCCTAGGCCCTCGTGCATCGCCTCGAGCATGCGCGCGAAGATCTGGCCGAGCGGCTCCTCGTCGGTCAATGCCTGCGTCGTCTGCTCAATGCAGGCGATCAGGCGCTCGGAACGCACCTCGGGATCCGGGTCGGCCGCCACCGACTCCTGGGCGGGCATGGGCGTGTCATGGTCGGCCTCCATGCGCTGCAGGAAGGCGGGCCGCTCGGCCGATGACAAGAGCTCCTCGTATTCGAGCATGTGGTCGCGTGCCACGGTGCTGGCGTCTTCGAAGACCGACGTCTCCACCTCGCAACGCCGTGCCAGGTCGAGCGTGTCGCGCCGGATGGCCTCCACGGAATCGCCACGAGCGATCACCTCGGCCGCCGTACGCGCCAGTTGCCCCAGTCGCAGGGCGCGCGCCTCGGGGGTCAACCGGGTGATCTTGCCCGAGGCGCGCGCGGTGGTGAGAAAACGCCGCGCGGATTCCGGCAGGCCCCACTGGCGGCAGACGTCACGGGCGAGCGCCACGGGTAATACGCCAACCACCTTCTGGATGGCCGTATCCTCGTCGAGCCCCTCATCACGACGGGCCCGCTCGATCTCGGCCAGGTGCTCGGGGGCATGGCGATAGACCAGCAGTGCCCCAAAGTCCTGGAACAGGGCGCAGAGGAACATTTCCTCGGCCGACAACCCGCCCAACTCCCGGGCCAGGTCCTGGGCGAGAAACGCCTGGTAAAGCGCCTGCAGGAAACGGCTTTGCAACAAGCGGCTGTGACGCTTGCTCTCGATTTGCTCGAACAGGGAAAGTGCCAGCGCGGCCAGCCGCACCTCCTCGAAACCCAGCACCGTCACCGCGCGGGTCACCGTGTTGATCTGGCCGCCCAGGTGGCGGTAGTGCGCGGCGTTCGCCAGCCGGAGGATGCGGTGGGTCAGCGCCGGGTCGCGCAAAATCAGCGCGGAAAGGTCATTGGCCGAGGCCAGTTCGTCATCGGTCAGCCGATACGCCTCCTGAACCGTGCGCGCGAACGCCGGAAAGTCCGGATTGCGCGCAATCCGCTTGAGGAGGGTGGATCGGAAGTTCTCTTTCACGTCTGGGGCGAGGTCCCGGTGCAAACAATTGGGCGGCGAGACTTTACCACGACGACCTGGCCGAATGGCGGCCAGGCACGCTACGCCTTGTTCCTTTTTCGGCGCCGATCAGCCGATCTTTAGGTAGTCACCACCGTGTTCCTTGAGAAAGGCGAGAAACTCGCGGGCGATCACTGACAGGGCCTTGCCGCGCGGGTAGACGATGTTCCAGTAGCGTTGCAGCGGAAAGCCCTCGACATCCAGCTTGACCAGCGGCCCGGCCTCGCTCTCGAGATTCAACGCATGCTCGGAGACCACCGAGATACCCAGTTGGCCGACCACCGCGTGCTTGATCGACTCGTTGCCCTCCAGCACCAGCCGCTGCCGAAGCTTGAGCCCGTGCTGGGCGAAGTGTTCTTCGACCTTGTGCCGAATGCCCGACCCCGGTTCGCGCATGATGAACGGCTCCTCGGCGATGCGCTCGATCGGGATGTGGCGCTCGCGGGCCAGCGGATGATCGCGGTGGGCGATCACCACCAACGGGTTGGGGGCGAAGGGAATCAGCTCAAGATCGATCCCACTGTCGGGTACGTGACCGATGATGTAGAGATCCGAGAGATTGTCCTCGATGCGCTTTAACAGCGTGTCCCGGTTGGAGACCTTGAGCTCCATCTCGATATCCGGGAACTGCTTAGCGAAATCCCCCATCGCCAGCGGGGCGAAGTACTTGGCGGTGGTGATCACCGACAGGCGCAACCGGCCCCTCTTCAGGCCCTTGAGGTCGTTGAGCGACATCTCGAGGTTCGACAGGGCATCGATCACGTCGCGGCAACCGCGGGCCACCAGGTTGCCGGCATCGGTGAGAAAGATCTTGCGACCCACCTGCTCGAATAACGGCATGCCCACCGTCTCCGAGAGGCTTTTGACCTGCGCCGAAACGGTCGGTTGGGTCAGAAACAACTCCTCGGCGGCCCGCGTGAAGCTTCCCAGCCGAGCCACCGCCTCGACGATCTCGATCTGCCGCAGGGTCGCGTGCCGAAGGAGGTAACGCGCCTCCGATTGCCGAGTCTCTTCCGCCATCATTCCTCTCCTGCCCGTCTTTGGTCGCCTGCATAGAACGGATTCTATGCAACAGCGACCACAAGATCGATGCAAACCCTGCCTGTCGCGCTCCGACGGAGGCCAATCCGCCCGCCCAGCGCCATGGTGAATGCCTACCAATGCATTGGGATGTGTCGCCCCATTCATTGACTATTATCTATACATAGACCCTAAGGAGGTCGGCTAGGCCCCGGCGTCTGTGTCTTGCCCAATGCCCGCCATGGCGGGCATTGATGCCGGAAATGGCAGGACAAGCGATCAATCATTGCCCCCCGAAGATCCGAGCAAAACCAACACATAGACGTTTATCAATGGATCACTTAGGCAATTCGAATTGGTGAACCAGGCCATGGATCACTACCTTTCGTCCTGCCGGCGGGTCCGTCTGCAACCACGCGGCGGACCCGACCAACCAGCCTGACCGGAGGGACATCATGACCACACTGACCAACTGGCCGATTGCTGGTGCCCTGCTCGCCTTGATGCCGTTGCTCCTGCTCGGTGCGGCGATCCCCGCCACCGGCGCGGGCGTCGAGGCGGCACGCCGCTACCGCCAGCGCGTGCGCTGGGCGGCCATCGGCGCCCTCGGGCTGGCCATCGTGGCCGCCATCGCCTTTCTTGCCGGCAGCCGGGCCCCACTGACGATCGCCGCCCTGCCCTTGCCGAGCGACATCGGCGCGCTGGCGCTGTCGATCCAGGTCGACCAGCTCACGATGGCGCTCGCCGTTCTGGTGGCCCTGGTGGTGACCCTGATCGCCCGCTACAGCGAGAAATACCTCGATGGCGATCCGCAGCAGGCGCGCTTCTTCCGCCTGCTGGCACTGACCGCCGGCTTCTTTCTACTGGTCGTGATCTCGGCCAACCTCGCCCTGTTCACCCTCGGCATCATCCTGACCGGCTTCTCGCTGCACAAGATGCTGCTGTTCTACCCGGACCGCCCGCGCGCGGTCATGGCGACGCACAAGAAGTCACTGTTCAGCCGCACCGCGGATGCCTGCCTGGTGGCCGCCACCATCCTGATCGGCCAGCAGGTCGGCAGCCTGCAGTTCGACGCGATCGCCGAGTGGGCCAATGCGCAGGACGGCATGCCGGTAGGGATGCATGCCGCGGCCTTCCTGATTGTGCTCGCCGCGATCCTCAAGAGCGCCCAGTTCCCGTTCCACGGCTGGCTGCTGCAGGTCATGGAGGCACCCACGCCGGTCTCGGCGCTGATGCACGCGGGCATCGTCTACAGCGGCGCGATCATCGTGCTGCGCACCAGCGAGTTTCTGCTCGCCCAGGGCAGCGCGCTGTACCTGCTCGCCATCGTCGGGCTGGCCACCCTGGTGATCGCCTCCCTGGTCATGCTCACGCAGACGGCGGTGAAGTCCTCGCTGGCCTGGTCGACCACCGGGCAGCTCGGCTTCATGCTGCTCGAGCTGGGCCTGGGCCTGTTCGCCCTGGCGCTGCTGCACCTGATCGGCCACTCGCTCTACAAGGCGCACGCCTTCCTCGCGGCCGGCAGCATCCCCGACCAGCTGCGCCAGCCCAAGCCCGCCGCGCGCCGCCGCATCCGCATCGGCACCTGGCTGCTCACCATCGTCGCCAGCCTCGCGCTGACCACGGCGCTCGCCGCGATCCTCGGCTTGCAAGTCAGCCACGAGCCGGCGCTGATTGCCCTGGTCGCGATCGTCGCGCTGGCCGTGGCCCAACTGGTGCTCAAGGCGATCACGGTCGCGCCGAGCGGCGCGGGTATCGCCCGGGCAATAGCGGTCGCAGCCGTCATGGCGGCTGTCTATTTCCTGCTCCACGAGGCCTTCGTGACCCTGTTCGGATCGACGGTCGCCGCGATCCCGGACACCCTCACGCCGGCCTACGGCCTGATGCTGGCGCTGACCACGATCAGCTTCCTGTTCCTCGCCTGGCTGCAGGGCCCCGGCCGCGATCACTTCAACGGCTCGGGCCGCAAGGGGCTGTTCGTGCATCTGTACAACGGGCTGTATGTCGACCTGCTGGTCGAGCGCGCCGCGCACCGCCTGTGGCCGCACAAGGTCGGTCAGCACCGGTCGCAGCACGACGTCGTCAAGACGCAAACCCCCGCCACCACGACCCCCTACTGATTCGCCGGTTTCCTACCGGGAGGACCCTGTCATGACTCTGGCAACGCAAGCACCGCCGGCCAACGCTCAGGCAACGCCGTCGACCGAACACCTCGATCTCGAGCAGGTTCGCCAACTGGCCGACGCGGCCGGTCGCAAGATCGCCCCGCTCTGGCCGCTGGACTCGTTCGTCGCGGTCAATCCCTACCTCGGCCTGATCGACCAGTCATTTAGTAAGGCGAGTGGCTATCTGGCCGCGATCGCCGGCGAGCGCACCGCCATGGATCACGAATGGTATGCCGCGCGTTGGGCTGATGGGCGCCTGACGCGCGAGCACATCGAGCGGGCCGTCGAGCAGCTGGGCAACCCGGTGGCCGTCGAGACGGTCATCAACGCGCTTGAATCGCATCGCACGACCAGCACCCCAGTGCCCATGCTGGTCGAGGCGCTCGATCGCCCCGGCGCGGCACCGATCTCGATCTTCGTGGTCGACCAGATCAGCCACTTCCTCGCCGCGCACTTCGACCGCGGCCAGGCAATCTGGAGCACGCCGGACGAGAGCGAGTCGCTGTACACCGCGTGGCGCGAGTACACCCTGATCGATCGCAGTGCGCGGGCTGCCGGGCTGGGTCAGGCACGACGCTATCTGCGCGAGGTGCCCACCGATCCGATCGAGGCGATCGCCTGGGCGATCGAGACCCTGCAGTTGCCCGAGTCGGTGCACGCCGACTACCTGTTCGCGGCCCTCAAATCGATCAACGGCTGGGCGGCTTATTGCCGTTACCGCCTGTGGGGCGCGGAGCTGACCGGCGGGACCTGCGACGATCTCACCGACCTGCTCGCCGTGCGCCTGGTCTGGGAGGCCCTTGCCCTCAAGTCGACCGACAGCGCCGCGATTCGCCGCGAATGGCAGCGCCAGATCGAGCGCCACCACGAGGCGATCGCCGCCGCCCAGAACGAGGCCATTATCGACGAGGTCATGCTCACGGCCACCGAGATCGCCTTCCGCGATCCGGTCGTCCAGCATTTCCGCGAGGCGACCGCGATCCGCAGCACGACAGCGGCGCGCCCACCGATTCAGGCGGCCTTTTGCATCGACGTGCGATCCGAGGTCTTCCGCCGTCACCTGGAAACGAGCTTTCCCGGGGCACAGACCATCGGCTTTGCCGGGTTCTTCGGCGTGCCGCTGGCCTACCGCCGCCTGGGCGAGTCGCAGTGCCGCACGCACACGCCGGTCCTGCTCAACCCGGGCGTGACCGTGGAAGACCACGTCGAGGACAATCCCGATCTGGCCGCACGCCGGCAACAGCGCATCGGCAACACCCTGTCGTGGAAGCAGTTCAAGCTCTCGGCGGCCTCCTGCTTCACCTTCGTCGAGTCGGCTGGCCTGACCTACCTGCCCAAGCTGATCGGCGACACGCTCGGCTGGCACACGCCGACCCCGCCGCCGGACGAGGCCGGGCTGACCGACGCGGAGCGCGCGCAGGTTCATCCGGCACTCGGGACGGAGGCCAGCGTGGACGAGCGCGTCGGCATGGCCGAGGGCATCCTGCGGGGGCTGGGTCTGACCGATGCCATCGCACCGATCGTGCTTGTGGCCGGACACGGCAGCACCACCACCAACAACCCGCATCGGGCGGGACTGGACTGTGGTGCCTGCGCGGGGCAGACCGGCGAGGTCAGCGCCCGGGTAGCGGCCGACCTGCTCAACGACCCCGTCATCCGTCCGGGCCTGGCCGAGCGCGGCATCGAGATCCCCGCAGACACGCGCTTTATCGCCGCGCTGCACGACACCACCACTGACGAGGTCGGCCTGCTCGACCTCGAGGAGGGGACTGTCGAGCAGGCGAAGCTCGACGAATTGCGCCAGGCACTGGGACAGGCCGGGGACCTCACCCGCCTGGAGCGCCTGGTCACGCTGCGCGAGAACCTGAGCGACAACCCGGCGGACCGCGAGGCGGCGCGCAAGTCCGTGACGCATCGGGGCCGGGACTGGTCCGAGGTGCGCCCGGAGTGGGGCCTGGCCGGCAACGCCGCCTTCATCGCCGCCCCGCGCGAGCGCACCCGCGATCTGGATCTCGGCGGCCGGTCGTTCCTGCACGACTACGACTGGCGCAAGGACGAGGGCTTCGGCGTGCTCGAACTGATCCTGACCGCCCCGCTGGTGGTGGCCAGCTGGATCAACCTGCAGTACTACGGCTCGACCGTGGACAACGAGCGCCAAGGGTCGGGCAACAAGGTGCTGCACAACGTCGTCGGCGGGCTCGTCGGGGTGCTGGAAGGCAACGGCGGCGACCTGCGGGTGGGCCTGTCGATGCAGTCACTGCACGACGGCGAGAACTGGCGACACGAGCCGCTGCGGCTGTCGGCCTTCGTCGAGGCACCCGCCGAGGCGATCGATACCATCATTGCCGGCAACCAGACGCTGCAACACCTGATCGACAACCGCTGGTTGACACTGCTGCGCCTCGATGACGCGGGCGAGGTGTTCCGTCGGCGCGGACACGGTGACTGGGTGGCCGAAACGACCTGAGGTCACCGGCATTCGCCGGTCACGACACCGAAAACGACAAAGGGCGCGGATTCATCCGCGCCCTTTTCTTTGTCCAGTCATCGTCAATTGCGATGCGTGTCGCTTCAATCGGCCACGCTGCCGCGCACCGGCATGGAGGCAAACCGTCGCCACACCAGACGCCAGGTCAACGGTTCGCGGCGATTCCACGGCAGCAACGACACCAGCCGAGCCATGGTGCAGTAGCCCACCGATACCTGAGCCCAGGTACCGATGGTCGGGATCCAGAACAGCCAACGCATCGGCTCGGGCAGCGCGACCAGTAGCAGAAGCAGATAGAAAAAGCGCACCTGAACCGGAAAGGCCGTCGGGCGCTCCGCCCTGACCGCGAAGTGCACCAAGTTGATCACGGTCAGACCGATCGCCAGCCACAGCCCGACCGGATCAACCAGCACCCCATAGGTCAGCAACACGGCCGTCACCAGCCAGTACCACCACCCGACGTCTTTCACCTCCAGCATCAGCATGGTCACGCTCCTTGTCATGGTTCTGAGTGTCGATTCCGAGCATAGCCTGCTTTTCATTAGCAGTCTATGCATATCGATATGCGACGCGGTCATCGCGCATCCCGTTCCCTTGGGAACTAGTAGCCTGGCTATCTTGTCGCAGGACTCGATCATCAACCACAAACGGACAGAACCAAGGAGTCCTCAATGCGAATTGCCCCCAGAACCCTCGCCGTACTGGTCACTGCTTTCGGCTTTTCCCACCAGGCCATGGCGGCCGACGCCCCGCACTGGACCTACGAGGGCGACACCGGACCGGCGAAATGGGCAACCCTGGATTCGTCCTTCAAGACCTGCGGGGATGGCGTGAACCAGTCGCCCATCGACCTGCGCACCCCCGTCGCGGCCGAGCAGTCTGCCCCGGCCTTCGACTACTCTGCCGGTGGGACTCACGTCGTCAATAACGGTCATGCCGTTCAGGTCGACTACCAGAAGGGCAGCACACTGACGCTCGACGGCCACGACTTCCAACTCAAGCAGTTCCATTTCCATGCCCCGAGCGAGCACACGATCGAGGGTCGTCATTTCCCGCTTGAGGCGCATTTCGTCCATGCCGATCCGGTCGGCAACCTGGCCGTGGTGGCCGTGCTCTTCGAGAAAGGCGAGGCCAACGAGGCGCTCGAGCCGCTCGTGGAGAACCTCCCTGACTCTGCGGGAGACGAGGTTGAACTGAATGCGGCGTTCGACGCAGCCGACCTGTTGCCGGCCGAGACCGAGCATTACCGCTACAACGGCTCGCTGACCACGCCTCCCTGCAGCGAGGCGGTCCGCTGGGTGGTCATGCAAGAGCACCCCACCCTCTCTGCCAAGCAGATCAAGGCCTTCGAGAAGGCGATCGGCATGGATAACAATCGCCCGGTGCAACCGGTCAATGCACGGGTGCTGATCGACTGATCGTATCGGCACTCAGGCCCTCCCCGATTGAGCTAAGCTCCCCATCAAGGCCGATGTGATCAACCGAGGGCCTGCCCGATGGATTCCGACTGGATCAAGCGCACCTATTTCAGCGATGAACAGTTGCGAGCCGCCGATGAGTATCTTCGGGAAGTCGGTGCAGACCTGTCCTTGGACCGGCGGATCACCGCCGGCCATGAAGGCGACTTCAGGCTCTTCGTCAACGACAAACAGGATCTGCATGGCTATCTGGGCCACACCGAAGACGGCACCATTGCGGTCATCGTCCCCGAGCCCCCGGCCTCCCTCAAGCAGGCCCACATGATCCCCGGCGACCAGGTGATCCTGCAGGCCGGCGAGAATCGCTTCATGGGACGACTACGACAAACCTTCCACGGACGCCGCAAAGAGGATCCTGGCGGCTCCTTCGTGATGACGATCCACCCCGCTGATGGATCGGCTGACGGTTGCCGAAAACGGGGGCAAATAGAGAAAGGGCGCGTCGCGACGCGCCCTTTCTACGTTTGGCTCCCGGCTGCGCCGCGAGCGGCCTTACCAGGATTTGTAGGGCAGGAACTTGCCGTTCATGGTGATCACGACGCGATCGCCGGCGGGGTTGGCCTCGCGGTCGATATCGAGCGAGAAGTCGATCGCGCTCATGATGCCATCGCCGAATTCCTCGTGGATCAGCTCCTTCATGGTCGGACCGTAGACGCCCACGACCTCGTAGAGGCGATAGATCAACGGATCGGTGGGCACGGTCTGCTCCCAGGTCTTCATCGGGCAGTCCTCGATCGCGGCCTTGGCCTCGGCGGGCAGTTCGAGGATCGCGACGAGCTTGTCGGCGAACTCGGGCTTGAGGCTGTTCATGCCCAGGCAGGCCGAGGTCACGAAGGTCGGCGACAACCCCACCCCGCTGGCGATATCGGCCCAGGACAGGCCCAACTCGGTCTTCTTTTCCAGGATCAGGTCGGTCAGTGCGTGCTTGGTCATCATGAGGGCATCTCCGTCAAGGGATCACGTTGGTTGGCTTGGGAAGGTCTGCACGAATAGCCAACGCCTCTGCGGGTCGCCAGGCGTCCAGATGCAAGGCGCCGTGCGCGGGCAATGGCCCGTCCCATTGGCAAGCACGGCAACGCCGTAGATGGGCGCCTGGCGGCTCGCCCTGCGGGGCTTTCCGGCTTGACCGCCCTCAGTGTTACCGATCCTCGCCGGGCAATGAGCCCGCCTTCGGATTGATGCCTTGATGGCGAACAAGCCGGTAAGCCAGAGGCATTGGCTATTCGTGCAGACCTTCCCTTGGTGGCCGGCAATGGCCACTGCCCGCTTCATTACAAGAAGCCTGCCAAGCCTCGTTTTTTTCGTTATTTCATAAGGTTAGACGGCCACCTCACCTGACGGCACACCCCGAATCGGACATTGTCCGCCCCGCACCGCACAAACATCGGACATTGTCCGACACTGCGCGCCCCACCACGGGGCGCCCCTGCCAAAAACGCTCTCAAACGACGCGTTGACGCCATTCCCGGTTGTTGGCACAGCCTCTGCAATGCAGTAGGCGACGGCGGGACTCGTCCAGCGAGATCCCGGCCCACGTCCAAGCCAATCCAAAACCGGAGTGAATACTCATGAGCACAGCAACCGCCCAACCCGTCGCCCCGTCCTGCATCCGCCAGGCGATCAAGGAAATCGATGCCGACGGCCTCAAGGCGCTGAGCGAGAAGGGCAAGGCCAACCCGGACGCGGTGGTCACGCTCAAGGCGAAGACCGTCTGCGAAGGCCGCTTTCGCAACCTGACCTACATCCGCGATCTCGACCCGGTGGTCGTCGACGAGCCGCCGCACCTGCTGGGCGACGACACCGCCCCGAACCCGTCCGAGGCCACCCTGGCCGCCCTGGGCGCCTGTCTGGCCGTGGGCGTGCACGCCAATGCCACCGCTCGCCAGATCAAGATCAGCAAGCTCGAGCTGAACATGGAAGCGGACATCAACGTCACCGCCGTCTGGGGCACGGGGGATCTCGACGAATCGAAGCCGCTGGGCTTTACCGCCATCCGCGTGTACTTCGACGTCGAGACGGTCGACCCGATCAGTGACGAGGACCTGCAGGACCTGCTGAATACCGCCGAGAAGTGGTCACCGGTGGCCAACACCATGACCCGCCCGGTCGACCTCTCCTGCCATCTCGCCTGATCGCCGAGACATCATCCAATCGGCCCGGTCCGCCGGGCCTCCTTTCGGAGATGATTCCATGACCCTCGCTACCCACGACCCCGTGGCGGCTCGACCGAATGCGGCACCACCCGAGGTACCAAGCTTTCTGAAAACCGAGCCGCCGGCCGATCTCGACACGGTCATTCGCCGCGCCCTCAAGCCGAAGGTGATCGCGATCGACCACGGCGAATACCCCGCCGACCTGTTGCACGAAATCGGTGCGGCCGGCGCCTATCGCCACCACCTCGCCACCCAGAACCCGGCCGGCATGGATATCGCCGCGGCCATCGACGACATGGACCGCATCTCGGCCGAGTGCATGTCGACCGGCTTCATGACCTGGTGTCAGGACGCCGTGGCCTGGTATGTCGAGAACGCCGACAACCAGCACTTGAAGGACACCGTCCTGCCGAAGCTCGCCAGCGGCGAACTGCTCGGCGGTACCGCCCTGTCCAACCCGATGAAGCACTTCGCCGGCATCGAGGACATCCTGCTGCATGGCGAGGAAACCGACGACGGCTTTATCGTCAATGGCAACCTGCCGTGGATCTCGAATCTGGGCGAATCCCACGTGTTCGGCTCGATCTTCCACGTTAAGGGCGAGCACCCGCGCGACGTGATGGCACTGGTCCACACCGACACACCAGGGCTGACGCTCAAGCAACTGGTCGAATTCACCGGCATGGAAGGCACCGGCACCTACGCCCTCTTCTTCGAGGATGTCTTCATCGCGAAGAACGAGATCATGGCCGACCCGGTCGGCCCGTTCCTCAATCGCATCAAGGCCGGCTTCGTGCTGCTGCAAGCGGGCATGGCCACCGGCGTGATCGAAGGCTGCATCCGCCTGTGCGAGGACGTCGAACCGCGTCTCGGTCACGTCAATTGCTACCTCGACGACCGCCCCGACGAACTGCGCGAGGCACTGGAAGACGCTCGCGCCCTGGTGCGCGACCTGGCCCAGGACGTACACAACCCCGACCCGGCCTACTTCCGTCAGGTACTGGAACTGCGGCTCGCCGGCTCGGAACTGGCCCTGCGCGCGGCCAACAGCGCCATGCTGCATACCGGCGCGAACGGCTACCTCGTCGATGCACCCGCCCAGCGCAAGCTGCGCGAGGCCTACTTCGTCGCCATCGTGACCCCGGCGATCAAGCACCTGAGGAAGGAAATCGAGGCGCTGATCGACTGACAAGCACCCCGATAAACCTATTACGCCACCCGATTGCGGCGTCGCGTGCTCGCTCGCTCCTCGCCTATCCGATCGATATGTCCCGTCGCTCGCTCCACGGCTCCTTGCACTCGGGCGGCTCATGACGGTTTCTCGAGGTACTTGAAAATATGACATCCAGTGCCCGATTCGACACCCGACTATCGCTGACCCTGTTCGGCTTAATGCTGGCCTGGCTGTGTATCGAGGCCATCGACGTGACCCGCCCCAAGGCCGAGCCGCGACCAACCGCCCCATACGAATTGAATGAATTCAAGGTGACCCGCCATGAACACGCCTGAAGAAGACATCCGCTGGATCTGCACCGTGTGCGGCTGGATCTATGACGAGGACGAGGGCGACCCGGACAGCGGGCTGGCGCCGGGCACCCGTTTCGAGGACATCCCTGACGACTGGTACTGCCCGCTGTGCGGCGTGACCAAGGCCGACTTCATGCCCCTGCACGAGTACGCCGCCCAGCGCGCCGTCGAGGCGAATGCCCCGCGCCCCCGGGCCGTGCGGGGTGGCGTGGGCGGGCCCGACTCGGTGGTCATCATCGGCGCCGGCGTGGCCGGCTGGACGGTCGCCGAACAGTTGCGTGCCCGCGACCCCGACCGCCCGATCACGCTGATCAGCAACGACGAGGCGGCCGCCTACACCAAGCCGGGCCTGTCGATGGCGATCAGCCAGGGACGCGCGCCGACCGACCTGATCGAGCAGAGCGGGCCGACCAAGGCGGCCGCACTGGGCATCACCCTGCAACCGAACACCGCCGTGCTCGCCCTGAACACCGACGGCAAGCGACTGCTGACCACGCGCGGCCCGGTCCACTACGGGGACCTCGTGCTCGCGCTCGGTGCCCGCCAGCGTTTCCGCGCCTTCGATGGCGATGCCGCCAATCGCATTACGCGCCTCAATCACCTGGCCGCCTACCAGCGCCTGCGCGCTCGCCTCGATGCCGAGTCGCGGCATCTGACCATCATCGGCGCCGGGCTGATCGGGGTGGAACTGGCCGAAGACCTGACCGCCGGCGGGCATCGCGTGACCGTGCTCGATCTCGGCGAGCGCATGCTCGATCGGCTCGCCCCCGCCCCGCTGGGCAACGAATTGGGGCAACACCTGGCGGCCAAGGGCGTGGATTTTCGCCCCGGCACCAGCCTCGCCCGCGTCGATCACGCCGACGGTCGCCTGAAGGTGACGCTGACCAACGGCGGCGAGATCCACAGCGACGAGGTGATCTCGGCGATGGGACTGGTGCCCAACACCGCCCTGGCCCAGCGCGCCGGGCTGATCACCAACCGCGGCATTCTCGCCTCGGCGCAAACCATGCAGACCAGCGATCCGCACGTCTACGCCGTTGGCGACTGCACCGAGATCGATGGCAACAGCTACTTCTTTATCGAGCCAATCCGTCGCATGGCCCAGACCGCCGCCGCGGCCCTGAACGGCGATTGCGAACCGTTCGAACACCGCCCGGCGGCCATCCGCATCAAGACACCCAGCCTGCCGATCATGCTCTGCCCGCCCGATCGCAAGCTGGTTGACCTGGGCCGCTGGACGCCACACCCGGTCGACGCCGGCCAACGCAACGACTTTGTCAGCCGCGGCCAGTTGGCCGGTTATGCACTGGCCGGCAAGGCCGTCAGCGAACACGAATCCCTTTACCGGCGCGTCACGGGGCGCGCTAGTTGAGGCGGTCACACCCGTCGACTCACCCACCGAGGCCAAAAGCCTCAGGAGAAAGACATGAGCACCCCCCTCATCGAACCGCAGGACTTGCAGCAATTACTCGGCACCACCCCGGACGACGTGGTACTGCTCGACGTCCGCGACGTCGACGAGTGGATCGCCGAGAGCTCCTCGCCCTACGGCAAGGATTTCTGTCCGCGCAAGGGACGCCTGCCCGAGGCGGTGTGGATCGAGTGGTATCACGGGAACCCCTGCACGGTTCGATAGCGTCTCTGCGGGACCGCCAAGGGCCCAGGTGCAAGGCGCAGCCCTTGTGAAGGGCCGTCGCCCTTCACAAGGGCTGCAACGCCGCAGATGGGCCCTTGGCGGCCCGCCCGGATGGGGCTCGCGGGTTTGCCCGCACTCGGCGTTGCCGTCCCTCGACGGGCAATCAAGCCCACCTTCGGGCCGGCGCCTTGATTGCGGGCAAACCCGCGAGCCAGAGATGCCATCGAACCGTGCAGGGGTTCCCTGATGAAGCCCGGCGAGGTAGCGCGCTTCAAGTCGCCCAGCGAGATTCGCGCCGAGTGCGACAGCGTCGGCATCACCCCGGATTCCGAGGTGTTCCTGTACTGCTTCAAGGGCGCTCGGGCCTCCAACACGCTGGTCGCCCTGCGCGCCGCGGGCATCGAGAACGTGCGGTTGTATTTCGGTTCCTGGAACGAGTGGTCGCGCGACCCGAGCCTGCCGATCGAGGAAGGCCTGCCCTTCGTGGCCTGATACGATCCTGCAGAGCCATTGCATCGCTCTGAGGCCCGGCATGCCGGGCCTTTTTTTGCTGCGGGCCGAACGGACTCCCGCCCCAACCCACTCCCGGAGACACCGCCGTGAGTTCGATCACGCTCTACGACTTTCCCCTGTCCGGCAACTGCCACAAGGTGCGGTTGCTGCTCTCGATGCTCGAGATCGATCACGAGCGCGTCACTATCGACGTCGTCGCCAACCAGACCGCCTCGCCCCAGTTCAAACGCATCAACCCGCGCGGCCAGGTGCCCTTTCTGGTCGATGGCGAGGTGAGGATCTGGGACTCGATGGCGATCCTGATCTACCTGGCGCGTCGATACGGCACGACGAACTGGCTTCCTGATGATCCGGCGGCCGAGGCGCTCGTGATGCAATGGCTGGCCGTGGCCGGCGACGAGTTGCTCTACGGCCTGGCCCGCGCCCGCGCCGTCTGGCGACTCGGTCGCCCCTTCAATCGCGAGCAGTGCCAGCAGGAAGGACGGGGCGGCCTGTCGTTGATGGAGCAACGACTCGCGCAGGCCGATTGGCTGGCCGCCGAGCATGTCACCATCGCGGATCTCGCCTGTTACCCCTACGTGGCGCTGGCCGACGAGGCCGGTGTCACGCTGGAACCCTACCCCGCCGTCCGTGAATGGCTCGCGCGGGTCGAGGCCCTGCCCGGCTGGGTGCCGCTGATCGAACGCGAAGACGAAGCGGGTTGAAGCGACTCCACGAGGCGATACGGGGCGTCAGTCACGCACTTTGGGTCGGTCTTTCTCGAGCTGTTCCTGTGCCCGTTCCTGCACCGGGCCGGGGATCGCGGCGGCCCGCCGTATCGCGTCGTCCGCCTCGCCCGTCTGGCCGAGCGAACGGAGCACAAGCCCCAGGTTGAGCCAGGCGGCCGCGAAATCGGGGTCTTCCTGCACGGCGCGGCGAAACGCTTGAACCGCGTTCTCTCGCTCGCCGCTGGCCGCCAGGGCGTTGCCGAGGCCAAATTGCGCCAGGGCAAGGCTCGGCTCGCGAGCAACCAGTGACCGCCAGGCGGGCAGGGTCGGCTGCGCACCCTGCACCGACTCGAACGCCGAGATCGCGCCGGCGGCCTCGCGGCCCACGGTAGAGACCGGCAATTCACCCGGGGGCAACGCCACGAAGGCCCAGCGGCCCGAACGCGCCCAGGTGGCATCGAATCGCCCCATCGCAACGTCCATGCGCGGCGTTTCGCCGCTGTGGAGCACCAGGCGTTCCTGGTCGAGGTCGTAGCCGGTCACCACCGCGTAGTGCCACATCGGCCACCACGCCAGGGCCAGATTCTGCAACACCGCCACGGAACGACCGGCCGCCACCTCCTTCAAGAGGGCATCCATCCGTCCCGGGATCACGAACGGGATCAGCCCGTGACGCCGGACGGTGGCCAGCATCTCGGGCTGGACGCTACCATCGCGACCGGGCAGGAACACCTGTGGGATCAGCTCGTCGACACTCGCGGCACGCCCGCCGTGCTCGAGCACCATGGCCAACGTGGCAGGACCGCACTGGTAGTCACCCTGGCCATAAAACGGCACCTCGTCGATCAGGTGCCGATCCGGGACGGCCGAGCGCGTCGCCTCCGACAAGGGTGGCGTCGTGGCGCAGCCACTGAGCAATAACAAAGCGGCCAGAAACGACAAAGCGCCCGGCCAGCGGGCGCTTTTGATCGATTGATATCGCATCGTGATCAGCGAGTGAACGGGAACACGCTGGTCAGTCCCAGCAGATCGGTCACCAGCAGGACGATGAACACCGTGAACAAGGCACCGACCACGGCATTAGCCCCCGCCGGCATCTGGTCAAGGCGTGCGTTCATCTCGCGCACTTCCTGATCGGACAAGGCCGCGACACGCTGTTCGACCTGGGCCGGGTCGACGCCCTGGGCGACCAGCTGGTCACGCACCTCGTCTCGGGAGAGCAACTCCACGACCCGTTCACGATCCACGCTGGCCTGATCGGCGTTCAACGCTTCCTGGGTCGTGACCAGCCCGTCGATCACCGACGACGGCGCGGCCATCGCCGATACGCTGCCCAAGGTAAACGACGCAATCACGAACGGCGTGACGATTCGAGCGACTTTCTTCATGACATCCACCCCCAGTGCAAAACCCATTTTTTCCCGGCAAAACCGGACACTTACAAGTCTAGTCCAATCCTGCCGGGTTTCCGGGCGCGTGCAGTCAGGGGGGCCTTGACCAACACGGACATGTCACGGACGGCGCAACCCCAATTTGTCGAGGCGATAGCGAAACTGTCGGGTGGTCATCCCCAGGCGTTTGGCCGCCTGTGTCTTGTTGCCGCCGGTTTCGCGCAATGCCTCAAGCAGCGCATCGCCCTCGTCCTCGCGCACCCAGCGATACCGAGTGCCCACCTCAGCGGGCGGTGGCGGGTTAAATCGAGCCACTCCCGTGCCCGGCGCGCCTTCGGCATCCGTGGACCGATCGGGAACCGATTGTGCAGCGGCCGGGGCGCTGCCCGCCTCGAGGTGATCGGTGACATGGGATTCATGCGTCAGGATCAGCTTGATGTCGGCCACGGTGATCCAGCCATTCTGCGCCACCAGCACCGCGCGCTTGATCACGTTCTCCAACTGGCGAATGTTGCCGGGCCAGTTGTAGGCGGCCAGGCGATCGAGCACGCCGGTCTCGAAGGCGGCATTGCGATCGAATTCCTGGCTGGCAACCTGCAGGAAATGCCGCGCGAGGAGCTTCACGTCGCCATCGCGCTCGCGCAGGGCCGGCAGGGAAATGGGAAAGACGTTCAGCCGGTAGAACAGGTCGATGCGAAAGCGCCCCTGGTTGACCGCCTCCTGCAGGTTCTTGTGCGTCGCGGCAATGATGCGCACGTCGACCGGCACGTCCTTGGTGCCACCCACCCGGTGGATGGTCTGTTTTTCCAGCACATGCAACAGCTTGGACTGCAAATCGAAGGCCAAGTCTCCGATCTCGTCGAGAAACAGCGTGCCACCGGAGGCGAGTTCGACACTGCCCTTCTTGGCCGACACCGCGCCGGTGAACGCGCCCTTCTCGTGGCCGAACAACTCGGATTCCAGCAGCGCGTCCGGGATGGCCGCGCAGTTGATCGCGATGAACGGCCCGTCGCAGCGCGGGCTGGTCAGGTGCACCATCCGGGCGAAGCGCTCCTTGCCGGTGCCGGACTCGCCGTTGAGCAGAACGGTGGCCTGGGTGGGCGAGACATGCAGGGTCTGGCGGACGGCCTGGCGCAGGGCCGGGCTCTCGCCGAGGATACCGTGACGCCCTTCCTGGTTGCTCGACAGGGCCTCGCGCAGGGATTCGTTCTCCTCGGCCAGCGCGGCGGTCTGCTCGCGGATCAGGTCGTCGACCTTGAGCACGCGGGCGATCAGCGCGGCCATGATGCGCAGCAACGTGATGTCGCGGTGTAGCGGGCGGTGGCGTTCGCGGATGCGATGGGCACCCAGCACCCCCATGGGCTGATCCTCGCTGAGGATGGGCACGGCGAGAAAGGCGACCGTCTCATCGGGCAACGTATCGCGTTCGACCGCGCGGGTGAGATAGACCGGCTCTTCGTCGATGTTCTGCACCACCGCCACCTGCCCGGTGCGCATCACCCGACCGGTGACACCCTCGCCCAGCCGGTAGCGGCCACGTTCGCGCTCGGCGGACGCCAGCCCGTAGGCATAGCGGATCTCCATGAACTCGCTACTGGCATCGGGCAACACCACCCGGCCGCGATTGAGGCCGGTGATCTGCGAGAGCAGCCGCAGCATGCGCCCGATCACGGTGTCGGGATCGTTCACGTGCGAGAGCCATTGCGTGGCCTCGTGGACGACCAGCAGTTCCGCATCGGCGCTGTCGGCGCGTGCCGACGGTTGAATGACTTGCGCGTGGGTCATGGGGCAACTCCGGGCGAATAGATGACATTCCCGGAAGTGCAAGAAACAGGCCCATGACTTTGTCCGCCATTGGCGGGCATTGCGCACCGGCGGCGCTCATGCCGACGCACCAAGAACGGGACAAACCGCCCACCAGCGCTCCTTCGTGGTGCGAAAACACGCCATTTTCCGACAAAACGCGGCTATCTAACGTAAACGGGCAGTGTGGCACGGCATCTGCAACCTCGAGGTCGTCACTCACCGACCCGAGAACCAAATCATGTCCACATTCGATAACCCGTTCGACCCCAACAAGTCCCTGCATCGTGGCTGCACCTGCGGCAAGCACGCCAACCAGGCCGACCACAACGCGGCGATCACCGCCACCCCGAACCCGACGGACGAGGAGCAGGCCCTTAATCGCGCCGTCGAATCGTCGGTGATGCGCTCGCTGTTCCCGGAAGACCGGACGCGTCGGAATTTCCTCAAGGCCGTAGGCGTGAGCACGGCGATGGCCGCCGTCTCGACCTTCTTCCCGATGGCCGCCGCCAAGGCCGTTGCCGCCGACCCGGTCGGGCCGCTGGAGAAAAAGAAGCTCAAGGTGGGCTTTATCCCGATCACCTGCGCCACGCCGATCATCATGGCCCACCCGATGGGCTTCTACGAGCGTGAAGGACTCGACGTCGAGGTGGTCAAGACCGCCGGCTGGGCGCTGATCCGCGACAACGTCAACAACGGCCAGCTCGATGCCTCGCACATGCTCTCGCCGATGCCGATTTCCGCTTCGCTCGGGATCGGTGCCCAACAGCAGGACACCTACGTCGCCACCATTCAGAACATCAATGGCCAGGCGATCACGATGCACAACAAGCACAAGGACAATCGCGATCCGAGCAACTGGAAGGGCATGACCTTCGGCATTCCCTACGACCACTCGATGCACAACCTGTTGCTGCGCTACTACCTCGCCGAGCACGGCGTCGACCCGGACCAGGATGTCCAGCTCAAGGTCATCGCCCCGCCGGAGATGGTCGCCAACCTCAAGGCCGGCAACATCGACGGCTTCCTCGGCCCCGAGCCGTTCAACCAGCGCGCGGTCTACGAGGGCGCGGGCTTTATCCACGTGCTCTCGAAAGACCTGTGGGACGGCCACCCCTGCTGTGCCTTCGGTGCGACCCGGTCGTTCGTCGAGGAGAACCCCAACACCTTCTCCGCGCTGTTCCGCGCCATCGCCAGCGCCACGGTCTACGCGCACAAGAAGGAGAACCGCCCCGAGATCATCGAGGCGATCGCCCCGGCCAACTACCTCAACCAGCCGAAGATCGTGCTCGACCAGGTAATGACCGGCCGCTACGCCGACGGGCTGGGCAACATCATCAACGAGCCCGAGCGCGCCGACTTCGACCCGTTCCCGTGGGAATCGATGGGCGTGTGGATCCTCACTCAGATGAAGCGCTGGGGTTACATCAAGGAAGACATCGACTACGCCGACATCGCCGAGGAAATCTTCCGGGCGACCGACGCGCGCCAGCGTCTCGCCGAGATGGGCCTGCCGGCACCGGAGATCAACAGCAAGAAGCACACGATCATGGGCAAGGTCTTCGACCCGACCAAGCCGCAGGAATACCTCGAATCGTTCGAGATCGGGAGGAGTTAAGCCATGAGCCAGTCACTCAGCCTACGGGCCGGCCTCGTCTCCATCCTCATCCTGCTTGCCTTCATCGGCGCGTGGTGGGGGGCGACCCTGCCCACCCAGGTCGATCTGGGCGACATGGACCCCGAATACGCCGCCATGATGGGTCTCGATACCACCCAGGAGTCGGACATCCCGACGCCGGGGCACATCGGCTCGGCGATCTGGACGCATCTCTCGGACCCGTTCTACGTCAAGGGCTCCAACGACATGGGCATCGGCATCCAGCTGGCCCATTCGCTCTGGCGGGTGCTCGCCGGCTTTGCGTTGGCCGCGATGGTCGCCGTGCCGCTGGGCTTTCTGATCGGCATGTCGCCGCTGATGCACAAGGCGCTGGACCCGTACATCCAGATCCTGAAACCGATCTCGCCGCTGGCCTGGATGCCGCTGGCGCTCTACATCATCCAGGACGCCTCGATCTCGTCGATCTTCGTGATCTTCATCTGTTCGATCTGGCCAATGATGGTGAACACCGCCTACGGCGTGTCCTCGGTCCGCGACGACTGGCTCGCCGTGGCCAAGACCCTCGAGGTCGGCCCGATCAAGAAGGCGTTCAAGGTAATCCTGCCGGCGGCCGCCCCGACGATTCTCACCGGCATGCGCATCTCGATGGGCATCGCCTGGCTGGTGATCGTCGCCGCGGAAATGCTCGTCGGTGGCACCGGCATCGGCTACTTCATCTGGAACGAGTGGAACAACCTCGATCTCGCCAACGTGATCTTCGCCATCCTGCTGATCGGCGTGGTCGGCATGATCCTCGACATGATCTTCGGCCTGCTCGGCAAGGTCGTCAGCTATAAGGAGGTCTGAAACATGACTACCCCCAGCTTTATCCAGGTCGATGGCCTGGAAAAGACCTTTCCCGGCCCGGCCGGCCAGGAACCGGTCACCGTGTTCCAGAACCTCGACTTCGAAATTGAGAAGGGCGAGTTCGTCTGCCTGATCGGTCACTCGGGTTGCGGCAAGTCGACCATCCTCAACATCCTTGCCGGACTGGATGCCGCGAGCGACGGCTACGTGTTCATGGAGAACAAGGAGCTCACCGGCCCGGGCCTCGACCGCGGGGTGGTCTTCCAGGGACACGCCCTGATGCCGTGGCTGACGGTGCGCGAGAACGTCGCCTTCGCGGTGAAGTCCCGCTTCAAGCGACACTCCAAGGACGAGGTGAACGCACAGGTGGAGAAGTACGTCGACATGGTCGGCTTGACCCCGGCGATCGACAAGAAGCCCCACCAGCTCTCCGGCGGCATGCGACAGCGGGTCGGCATCGCCCGGGCCTTTGCCATCGAACCGAAGATGCTGTTGATGGACGAGCCGTTCGGCGCGCTGGATGCCCTGACCCGCGGGGTGATCCAGGACGAGCTGCTGGCGATCTGCCAGGCCACCAGCCAGACGGTGTTCATGATCACCCACGACGTCGACGAGGCGATCCTGCTGGCCGACAAGATCCTGTTGATGACCACCGGCCCGTTCGCCGAGGTCGCCGAGGTGGCCTACAACCCGCTGCACAAGCCGCGCTCACGCCAGGAAATGCACCACGACGGGCACTACTACCCGTTCCGCAACCACCTGATGGACTTCCTGGTCAACGGTCCGGGCACGCCCTACAGCGACAAGGCAACCGACGGCACTCCGCCGGCCCTGGACAAGGCCCCGCGCACCGGGCCCAGGCGCGTGGTGAGCGCCTGACCCGAGACGTTCGACACGCCCGTCATCCATCCGGCCCCAGGGCCGGATTTTTCGTGGTGTGGTCACAATCGTGGTGGAATCGTTTTTTCAGTCGCCGTGAATCGCGCGGGTGATCACCTCGACGACCTCACGATCCCGGTTACGAATACTATTCTCCACGGCCATCACCGTAAGGTGGTATGGGCGCGGCGTGGATCATCCAGCAGGTACACAGTTCGAAGGCCCCGGTCACGGCGAAGTTGCCGAGAGGGATCGGTCCCTGGGCCATGGCCTGTTGGTTGATCGAGCGTCGGCCGGCTGCACCACGATATGGCCCTGTATGATCGAGAAATCCATGCCGCGCCCCTATCGCGGGCCAGATCGTCGGCCACGAATCCAGGCCCGTATGCGGGGGATTGAAACCACCACGCTCGACAACGGTCACACACTTCCTGCCGGCCCAACAGGACAGGCCGACCATTCAACCCTTGGTAGCCCAAACCCATGCAGCCCGGACGTTATTCCTTCGCCTCAATCCCGATCATGCTGTCCTTTTTGGCGCTGATTGCCACACCGATGGCAACCGCGGGCAAGACAAGTGACGCGGTCCACGAAACTACGCTCGACAACGGCCTGAAGGTGCTGGTCCTGCCGGACGAACGCGCGCCGGTGGTCACGCACCAGATCTGGTACAAGGTCGGCTCGGTCGACGAGCCGGGCGGGATCACCGGGATTGCCCACATGTTCGAGCACATGATGTTCAAGGGGACGAAGACCCTCGGCCCGGGTGAATTCTCGGACATCATCGCGCGCCTCGGCGGCGAAGAGAACGCCTTCACCGGGCGCGACTTCACCGGCTATTACCAGACGCTCGCCGCCGACGAATTGGAGACGGTGATGCGTTGGGAGGCCGATCGCATGGCCAACCTCGAGATCGACCCGGAGGAATTCGCCCGCGAGAAGGAGGTGGTCAAGGAAGAATGGCGCTCGCGCATGCGCGACAACCCCAATGCCCGCCTGAGCCAACTGCTCTACGCCACGGCCTTTACCAGCAGCGGCTATCACCACCCGATCATCGGCTGGAAGACCGATATCGACGCCTATACCGTCGAGGATGTGGAACGCTGGTACCGGGAGCATTACGCGCCCAACAACGCCACCCTGATCGTGGTCGGCGACGTCGAGCCCGACGCGGTGATCGAACTGGCCGAGCGCTACTATGGCAAGGTCGAGCAACGCGACCTTGCCCCGGCCAAGCCCCGTGAGGAAATGACGCAACACGGCGTCAAGCGGGCGACCCTCAACATCCCCGCCAAGCTGCCGCACCTGACGATGGGCTACAAGGTCCCCTCGTTGGTCACCAGCAAGGATCCGGGCACCGCCTACGCGCTCGCGGTCACCTCCGGCATCCTCGCCGGCGACTCCGGCGCCCGCCTGAACAACGAGTTGGTGCGTGCCGGCAAACTCTCGTCGGCCTCGGCTAGCTACAACCTCAATGCCCGTGAAACCACCCTGTTCACCATCGATGCCACGCCGCGCGACGGTCAGCCGCTCGAGGAGGTCGAGGGTCTGTTGCATGAACAGATCGCCGGGCTGAAGAACGAGCCGGTCGATGAAAAGGAACTCGAACGCATCAAGGCTCAGGTGGTCGCCTCGGATGTCTATGAGCGTGATTCGCTGTTCTACCAAGGCATGACGTTGGGCATGTACGAAACGGTGGGACTCGACTACCGACTGGCCGACCGGTTTGTGGAGGGCGTGCGCGCGGTCACTATCGACGACGTGCAAACCGTCGCCCGCAAGTATTTCCACGACGATGGCCTGACTATCGTCACCCTCCAACCGGTAAGCGGCGAGCCAACCACGCTACCCAGCCCGACCGGAGGTATCGAACGTGTCTATTGATGCCCGCCACCCCACTTGGCTCGCGATCCTCGCCGTCGGCGCCCTGCTGCTCACGGGTACGGCGCGTGCCGAGCCGCTGTTGGCGCTTGAGACCTGGCAGACCGACAACGGGGCCGAGGTGCTGTTCTATCCCATCGACAGTCTGCCCATGGTCGACGCCCAGGTGATCTTCGATGCCGGCAGTGCTCGTGATCCTGAGGACCAGGGAGGCACCGCCAGCTTGACCGCCTCATTACTCGAGGAAGGCACCACCGAACGAGATGCCAAGGCGATCGCCGATGGTTTCGCCCGTGTTGGCGCGCAGTTCTCGGCCAGCGCCAACCTCGAGACGACTACCGTGCGCCTGCGCAGCCTGACCGAGGACGGCTGGCTCTGGCCCGCCGTGGAGCTGATGGCCGAGGTCATCGCCCGTCCCGCCTTCAACGACGAGGACATCCAACGCGAGCGCGAGCGTCAGTTGCGCGGCATCCAGTCCCGCCAGCAATCCCCGCAGGCGGTCGCCAGCGACGCGTTTCGCAAGGCGGCCTACGGCAACCATCCCTACGCCCACCCCACCGAGGGCACACGCGAATCGGTGGAATCGATCGATCCGTCGGCTGTCCGCGCATTCCACCAACAGCGGTTTGTCGCCGCCAATGCCACGGTGGTGATTGTCGGTGACCTGGATGCCGATCAGGCGCGACGACTGGCCGACACGCTTACCGAGGGCCTGCCCACGGGCCAGCCCGCCCCCGCCCTGCCCGAGGTGGCACCGTTGCAGGAATCGGAGACGGTGCGTATCGACTTCCCCTCGGAGCAGTCGACCGTGTTGGTCGCATTCGACGGGGTCAAGCGCAAGCACGAGGACTACCTGCCGCTCTACGTCGGCAACCACATGCTGGGCGGCAGCGGCTTTGCCTCGCGGCTGATGTCCGAACTGCGCGAGAAGCGCGGCCTGGCCTATAGCACCTACAGCTACCTGATGCCGCTGCGAGCCGGTGGGCGGCTGGTCATGGGCATCCAGACACGCAACGATCAGGTGGACACCGCCCTGTCGCTGATGAACGAGGAACTGGCGCGCTTCATCGATGAAGGCCCGACCGACGAGGAACTGGCCGACAGTCAGGCCAATATCGTCGGTGGCTTTCCCATGCGCCTGAACAGCAACAGCAAGATCATTGAACAGATCGGCGCGCTGGCCTTCCTCGACTTGCCGCTGGATTACTTCGACGAATACACCGACCGGGTCGAGGCCGTGACTGCCGACGAGATCCTTCAGGCCTTCGACCAGCATATCGAGCCGCAAAAGCGAGTGGTGGTGATCGTCGGGCCATCGGCCGAGGAAGCGGAGGCCGACAGGAAAACCGAGTAACACTTTGGGAACTTGCGATAAGCCTGCCTATCAAAGCGGTCATCGGTTAACCGTCAGGGGCTCGCGGCATGGCCGACCAGCCCCTGACCACACTCACAGGAGCAAGACCATGACCAAACGCATTCCCACCCTGCTGGCTGCATTGATCCTGCCGGCCACGGCTGCGTTCGGCGCCGACCTTCACCGCGACGCCGCCATTGGCGGGGCGATCGGGGGCGCGATCGGCGGTGTCGTCGGTGCCGAAGTCGGTGGCCGCGAGGGCGCGATCGTGGGTTCCGGCATCGGCGCGGCCGTCGGCACGGGTGTGACCACGCGCAACAGCCGCGATGATCGTTATTATCGCGACGACGGCCACCATGAGCGCTATCGCTACCGCGAGGGACACGGCCACCCCCAGGGACGCTTCTGTCCGCCGGGGCAAGCGAAGAAGGGACGTTGCTGAAACAAGGCTCAACAGCCTCGATCACCCCACCCCGCAAAACACGAAACGCCACCGGCTTTCCGGTGGCGTTCTGTTTTCTGCCCCACGAATCGCGGCCACAGGTCACTCCGGCAACGACCCGCCGGCGGATTCCGAGCTACGTCTGTTCGTCCGTCTTGCTGCCGTCGCCAGAACGATCTCGCCTGTCGTCATCCCCATTGATCGCCTGCTTCGCCGGCGAGAGCAGGCGCAGGCTGGCGAAGGTGACGATAGAGAGCAACAAGGCGATCTCGAAGCGATTCCAGGCCACGGCCACGCCGATCGCACCGGTGGCCCACAGGCTTGCCGCGGTGGCCGTGCCGCGGGTGTGATCACGACTCTTGAGGATGGCGCCTCCACCGATAAACCCCATCCCGGTAATGATGCCCTCGAACACCCGCGCCTCGGCATCGCTGGATTCGAGCACGTTGATGCCCAACAGCATGTAGGCGCAACTGGCCACGGCAACGAGAGGAAACGTGCGCAACCCCGCCGAGCGCGAGTGGCTCTCGCGTTCCAGCCCCACCGGCAAGGCCAGCACATAGGCCGCCGCCAGATAGGTCAGATTCCAATAGACCGACGCCCAATCGATATCAAACGGCATTCGCGCGCTCCCTGCTAACGAGTTGGCCCGACTAAAACCGCGAAAGCTCGTGCCGGGTCATAGCTGGAAACCATTGGCGTGCCACCCATGGACGTTTGGCTGCCGAATCAGAGTGATTCGGCCACCTCCTTGGAATGGCGCTCTAGAAGGTCGTCGGCGCGGTGTTTTTCGTCCTCGTCTCGCGCGTGAACCACCACCGTCCACTCGCCATGCGAGCTGGCCTCCTGGGTGTCGGTGATCACACCCTCATGATCCGGTCGAGCCGAAATCAGTCCCGCGGCCATCCCGCCGATTGCCCCGCCGATCACCGCGAACACGCCAAAGACCCAGCCCGGACTTGTCGTGGCCCAGTCAAACCCGGCGCCGACCAGCACGCCGGCGAGGACCAGGCCGGCGACGGCACCGACGATCGCCAATATGGTGTGCGTACGCAGCATGGTCGAGAAAATGGCGCCGGATTCCCTCTCTACCTTGCTCGACAGATGCCGATCATGTGGCTCGACCAGTTCAACCTGGTCCGAGGAGAACCCGCCCTCGGCGGCCAGCGCGTTGGCCGCGTCGCGTGCATGACGGGCGTCATGGAATACGGCACTGACCTTATGGGGAAACTCTTCGGTGATGATCTCAGCCTGGGTCATGAGCTACCTCCTAATCCGGAAAAACGGCGAATTTCAACCAGAAATCCGGTCCTGTTCGTGGGAGTTGTAACGGAGACAATAGTTCACAGGACGCCAGCAGAAACGCCAGCGACAAGCCCAGGATTGCCCTTGGGCTGCCAAACACATTGGCGATTCGCGCTGGCACTGCCGGGACGGGCAACGCGGGAGGGGACTCGGGGTCAGTCTCGCTTGAAGCGGGTGACCAATTCGTGAAACTCGCATGAACTCGTGGTGCGCTTCAAGCGCCACTGATCTGTAGCGGGCAGAGCACTGAACGGCAAACGCCCGACTATCTGAACTACCTTCTTCTGTAGGAATCCCAATGACAGGACTCGGGCATTTTCCGATCCCGTTACGGATCGCCACATAGGAGGGTCTCTTATGGACCGTGCAGAAATCATTTCCGAACGTTTCCCGCACGTGGTCGACGCCGTATTCCATGACGAGCGGCGCGCCCGCGATGCGGCTAATGCCCTGGCCACCAAGGCCGGGCTGTCGAACGAGCAGATCGACGTGGTCGAGCCGAACGATCCCCAGCGGGCGGAGAAGCTGGAGCCGGAGTCGTCCGAGGTTACCCGGACCATACTTCGTTCCCATGCCGCGCTCGGCGTGATCGGTGCCGTCGTCGGCCTGATATTCGCCGGCATCCTGATCGTCGCCGGTTTCGATTTTGCGCAGACCCGGCCGGGCTGGGTCTACGGAATTCTCGCCGTGGTCGGCGGCCTGATCGGCATGCTGGGTGCCGGTATCGTGTCCGTTCGACTGGATCATGAGCGGGTGGTCGCGGAGACCCGCGACACATCAACGCACGGCGAGTGGACGGTCGTCGCCCACGCCCATAACGAGGACGAGAAGCACCGCGCTGGCGAGCTCCTCAAGGAGTACTCCGGGACGGTCAGCCAATCAAGGCCGGCCGAGCCAAGCAGCCCCAACACCTCGAGCACATCCTGACCCATGCGGCCGGAAACGACACGCCCGATAACCTCGCTGATTGATACGCCGATAGAGCCGCTCGGCGCGCTGGACATCCTCGCGTGACGGGCAGGCTCGGACCGACTCATAACCAATCACCTCGCCGTGGTCGGTAATCGGCGTGACATACGCATCGACCCAGTAATCGCCTCCGTCCTTCGACCGGTTCTTCACCAGATCCATCCAGGGCGGGCCGGCCTTGAGATGCGTCCACATCACCTCGAACGCCAATGACGGCTCGTCCGGGTGGCGCACGATGTTGTGCGGCTGGCCAATCAGCTCATCACGGGAATACCCACTGATCGCGACGAACGCCTCGTTGCAATACGTAATCCGCCTTTGATATCCGTGGTCGACACCAGCCGCTGCCCCGGGCGAGGGTGTGTTCGGCATCGGTGACGGGCAGGTTATTACGCATGAATTAGTGACTATTCTTAGGGATGTCGACTTAGAGGTGACGACTTCGGGATGGCAAGCCGAAACAACATATCGGGGCGATAAAATATTGGGGTTATCGAGCCCGTGAAGGAAAACTTTAGTGTGGGTTCTACCCCGTTTTCGCGGACGGTTGGCTTAAGGGTAATGCGTTGTCGTTGGCCCGGATTCGTCGGCGGACTCTCGGGTTGTGGAAACGCTCGATGTAATCGAACACATCCTGGCGGGCTTCGGCAATCGTTGCGTA
>JAGXGL010000023.1 GCA_024636755.1 Guyparkeria sp.
AAGGCGAGCCCCACGCCCGGCAGGGTCGCGTGGCTGATGGCATCGGAGACCAGCGCGCGCTTGCGCAGGAACAGGAAGGTGCCCGACGCACCGGCGGCAATGCCCAACAGGGCCGCGCCGATCGCCACCAGCGTGGCGTTGTAGCCCAGCTGCAGTGTCAGGGCATCAAGCAACATCAATGGCCGCCGAGCTGCAATTGATCCATCAGGTTCGCCGCCAGCCGGCCGCCGTAGGCGCGCTGCAGGTTCTCCTCGCTAAAGGCCTCGGCGACCGGCCCTTCGGCGACCTTGTGCACGTTGATCATCATGACGTGATCGAAGTAGTCGCGCACCGTGGAAAGATCATGGTGAACCGCCACCACCGTGCGACCCTCGGCACGCAGCGCCTTGAGCACGTCGATGATGGCCCGTTCGGTGGCCGCATCCACCCCGGCGAACGGCTCGTCGAGCAGATAGAGGTCCGCTCCCTGCGCCAGCGCCCGGGCCAGGAAGACACGCTGCTGCTGCCCGCCGGAGAGCTGACCGATCTGCCGCTCGGCGAAATCGCGCATGCCGACGCGGTCGAGGCACTCGAACGCGTGCTTGCGGTGTCTGTCGCGCACCGGCCGCAAGAGCCCCAGTTCGCGCGCCAGCCCCATGAGCACCACGTCGATTACCCGCGTGGGGAAGTCCCAGTCCACCGACGCCCGCTGCGGGACATAGGCGATACGGGGACGGCTTTTTGCCAGCGGCTGACCGAACACCGACACCACCCCCGAGAGCCGGGGCACGATGCCCAGCACGGCCTTGAGGGTGGTCGACTTGCCCGCGCCGTTCGGGCCGATGATGGCAGTCATCGAGCCATTCTCGACGGTCATGTCGAGCGAGAACACCGCCGGCTTGTCACCGTAGGAGACCGTCAAACCACGCACCGCCAGCGGCTTGTCCGACAGGCTATCGAGCGGATCGCTGGCCGCTGCCTGGCCCATTGCCTGGCCCATTGCCCTCTGCATGGTCCGAATCACCGCTCCCCCTCCGTCAACCGACCCTGCATGCCATCGGCTGGCGCCTGGCCGCCGAGGGCACGAACGATGGTGGTGATGTTGTGGTCGATCATGCCGATGTAGGTGCCTTCGTAGCTGCCCTCCGAGCCCATGGCATCGGAGTACAGTGTCCCGGCGATGCGCACCTCGTGGCCACGAGAGGCCGCGCCCTCCACCAGGGCGCGGATATTACGCTCCGATACCGAACTCTCGACGAACACGGCAGCGATCTCGCGCTCGACTAACAGATCGACCAGGTCGCGAATGCGCCGCAGCCCGGCCTCGGATTCGGTCGATATGCCCTGGATACCGATCACCTCGAATGCGTAGGCGCGACCGAAATAGGCAAAGGCATCATGCGCGGTCAGCAGCAAGCGCGCCTCGTTCGGCACGCTTGACGTGACCTCGGTGGCCCACTGGCCCAGTTGCTCGATGCGCTCGATGTAATCGGTCGCCCGCTTGCGGAAAGTCGCTTCCAGATCGGGACGTGCCTCGATCATGGCATCGCGCACGTTGGCGACCACCTCGCTCCAGAGACCGGGGTCCATCCAGACGTGCGGGTCGCGCTTGTCGTCATAATCCTCGTGGCCGAGCAGACGGTCGCGCTCCAGTCCTTCGGCCACCGGCAACACCGTCTGACGCTTGGCCAAACGCTGCAGGAATTCCTCCATCTGGGCCTCGAGATATAACCCGTGCCAGAGCACCAGGTCGGCCCGCGTCATGGCGACGATGTCACTGCGGGTCTGGCGGTAGCTGTGCGGGTCGATGCCCGATCCCATCAGACCGTCCACCTCGACCCGCTCGCCCCCGATCTCGCGCACGGCATCGGCGATCATCCCGGTGGTCGCGACCACCGACAGGCGTTGGTCCGCACCGCTGGCCGAGGGGGTCATCAGCAACAGGGCAAGCAGCGCCCAGAGTGCCAATACCGCCACGAGCACGCGTTGCATGGCCGCCAGTCGGCGTGTCGCCCGGCCAGCCCATGGCCGGACCGCCGGCCCCTCGTCTACCCGCATCAAGTCGCCCCCTCGAAAAAGTTAGTCAAGACTAACTTTTAACTTTATCCGCTCGGGCCGCACCCCGTCAATCCGACTGGTTGCACCATCACGGGGCAAGGGCGGTAGAATCCGGCCTCGCTTTCACCCGCCAGTCGTTGTAGGTAATACGCATGACACGAGAGACCCTATCAAGGCGCTTTCTGACGAGAATCCAAAACTTCATCGGACCCGGCACCACACGAGTCGGCTGGCGGGAAATGGTGATCGCCGGGTTAGCCGCGCTAGTGGGGATCTGGGCGGTGTACGCCCTGACCAGCTGGGTCGCCGGCCCATGGGCGGCGATCCTGATGGTCGGCTCGATGGGCGCGGCGGCCGTCCTGTTGTTCGCCGTGCCCCATGGGGCCCTGTCGCAACCATGGCCCGTGTTCGGCGGCCAGATCGTCTCTGCTGTCATCGGGGTGAGTGCCGCGGCTTGGATTCCCGACCCGGCCCTGGCAGCCGGGGTCGCCGTCGGCGGCGCGATTGCGGCCATGCAGTTGCTGCGCTGCGTCCATCCCCCCGGTGGGGCAACCGCCCTGATCGCCGTGATTGGTGGCGCGCCGGTGCATGAACTTGGGTATCTCTATCTTCTCGTGCCGGTGCTGGTGAACACCGCCATCCTGTTTGTGGTCGCCGTGATCGCGAATTACCCGTTCGCCTGGCGGCGCTATCCCATCGGCCTGGCCCGTTGGGACGAGCCCCCTGCCCCACCGCTGACGTCCGCGCACCTGCAGGCGGCGGTGCGTGATCTCAATGTCATGGTCGACATCACGCCGGCCGAGCTGGAGGCCATCGCCCGCAGCGCGATTGCGCACGCCACGCAGGACACCTCGCCACTGCAGGTGCCGATCGGCGAGCGCTACGTGCATGCAGAAGCGGGGGAATCCGTGACGATTCACAAGCGTTTCGAGGGCGATGAGGCATCACAGGGACGCGGACGGGTCACGCTGAACGTGGTGCGACGAGAGAATGAAGCCGATCCCGACGCGAGCGGCAAATCAACCGACTGAGCGCTCGAAGGTTGGGCTTGGGGAGATTCGAACTAGGACGCCTCGACTCGGGAGGAATCGAGGCACGACAACGCTACTTGACCGGCTCGCGCACTCGCAGCGCCGCCCGACCATTCTCGGTGGAGAGCTCGTTGGTGATGTGGCAGAACAGCTCGGCGGTCTTCTGCGCATCGTAGAGCGCCCCGTGTGCCCGACTGTTGTCCCAGTCAAAGCCCGCTGCCGTGCAGGCCTTGGCAAGCACGGTCTCGCCGATCGCCACGGCGGCGGCCGTGACCGTGTCGAGCGTGGAGAATGGGTGAAAGGGGTTGCGCTTGTAGCCGGTGCGCTCGCAGGCCGCCTTGACCACGGCCAGGTCGAAGGGCGCGTTGTGACCCACCAGGATGGCGCGACGTGCGTTGAGCGCCTTCACCTGGCGACGGATCGGTCGGAAGAAGGCATCCAGCGCGGCGCGCTCCTCGACCGCCTCGCGTTCGGGATCCGACGGATCGATACCGTGGATCTTAATCGAGACGGGGTCGACCACGGTCAGGGCGCTGGGATGCACCGAGACCGCGATCTCCTCGGCGGGATAGAGCCGCCCATGCTCATCGACATCCAGCAGCACGGCGGCCAGTTCCAGCAGGGCATGACCCTGCGGGTCGAGCCCACCGGTCTCGACATCGACCACCACCGGCACAAAGCCACGAAAACGGCGCGCGATGGTCCAGTCGGTGTGTTCGGCAGTCGCCTCGCTCATCGGGCGCTCAATCCAGTCCCAGGCGACGACGCCAGGAGGTAACGGTGTTGTTCATCAGCATGGCGATGGTCATCGGCCCCACCCCGCCGGGTACCGGCGTGATGAACCCCGCGCGCTCCGCGGCCGCGTCGAAATCGACGTCACCATGCAGCGTGCCGTCCTCGCGCCGGTGGATGCCCACGTCGATCACGATCGCGCCGTCCTTGATCCACTCACCCTTGACCAGCCCCGGCTTGCCGGCGGCGACCACCACCAGGTCGGCACGACGCACATGGGCGGCCAGATCCTGGGTAAAACGATGGCAGACCGTCACGGTCGCCCCGCCCAGCAGCAGCTCGAGGGCCATGGGGCGACCAACGATGTTCGAAGCCCCCACCACCACAGCTTCCATGCCATGCAGGTCGCGACCGGTCTCCTCGAGCAGCCGCATCACCCCGTAGGGCGTGCAGGGCCGCAGGCCGGGCTGGCGGATGGCCAGTCGCCCGATGTTGGTGGGATGAAAGCCGTCGACGTCCTTGTCCGGGTCGATACGGTTGATGATCGAATCGGCGCTCAAGTGCTCAGGCAGTGGCAGCTGCACCAGGATGCCGTCGATGCGCTGGTCGGCATTGAGCTCGTCGACCAGCGCGTCGAGTTCGGCCTGGCCGATCGTTTCATCAAGATCATGCGAGAACGAGGCGATGCCGAGCTTCGCGCAGGCCTCGCGTTTTTTGGCGACGTACACCGAGGAGGCCGGATCGCCGCCCACCTGCACCACCGCCAAACCGGGCGGGCGGTGGCCATTTTCGGTAAAGGCGGCGATCGTCTCGGCAAGCCCGGCGCGCACGGTGGCGCCGACGGCTCGCCCGTCGAGAATTGTTGCAGTCATGGGGCGATCACATGCGGGGGAAAGGCGCGATTGTCGCATGCGCCCCGGGCCGACTCAACGCCGCACCCTCGCGGGTTCGCCCAAAGCAATCCGTTGCTGTCCGCAACGGCGACACCCCGTGCGCTGGCAGACGGGTGTCCGCCGAACGAATCAGTCGGCGTAGATCATCTTGCGCGTCATGCCGCCATCGATCACGACATTCTGCGCAGTCACGAAGCCAGCCTCTGGCGACAATAGATAGGCCGCCATGGCTGCCACATCATCGGGTCGGCCCACGCGCCCGGCCGGGTGCTGCTGATGATCCCGTGCGCTCAGCGCCTCCGTTGACTGGCGCGCCGCGCGCTTCTGCCATTGGCTCACATCGATCCAGCCGGGGCTGATTGCATTGACTCGAACGGCCGGGCCCAGACTGATGGCCAGCGCGTGCGTCAGTGCGACGATGCCGCCCTTGCTGGCGGCATAAGCCTCGGTATCCGGTTCGGACTGCAGGGCCCGGGTGGACGCGATATTGACGATGGCACCCCGGCTTTCGCGCAGATAGGGTACGGCATGCTTGCTCACCAGAAAGGCGCCGGTCAGGTTGGTGTCGATCACCCGTTGCCATTCCGCCAGATCGACTGACTCGATCTCACCCATAAACGGGTCAGCCAGCGCCGCGTTGTTGATCACGCCATCCAGGCGACCGAACAGATCGACGGTTTGCGCGATGCTGTGCTCCACCGCCCGTTCATCGCGCACGTCGACCGGCAGGAAGCGCAGTGGGCCGATATCACCCAGTTCCTCGATGCACTCGGCCCCCGCCTCCTCGTCGATATCGACAATCACGACCGAGCGCCCCCGCTCCAGCAGGTAGCGCGCGATCCCCTTGCCGATTCCCTGTGCACCACCGGTGATATAGACAACTTGTGACATCGAGCGACCCGCCTTAATGCTGAATGTCTGTTTCGGACAGGCTTAGCCGCTTGCGCCAAGCATGGCAACTGCTGTTTGAGCACCGCGACGCTTATCGCCGGGATCAGGGAGGCATTTCCACTTTGGGCCGACACCGCCGCGCCGCTTCCCGGCCTAGTCGACGGTCTCCGGCAAATACCGGGTGGGCGACGGCGCGGGCCGGCCGATCAGAAAGCCCTGCGCGTAGTCGATGCCGAGCGCGCGGACCTGCTCGAGCACCTCCTCGCTTTCGACGAACTCGGCGACCGTGTGGATCTCGAACTCGCGCGAGAGCTCGGCGATCAGGCGCACGAAGGCGCGGTCGCGCGAATCGTCCAGCAGATTGAGGATGAAATCGCCCTCGATCTTGAGGTAATCGATCGGGAAGTGCTTGAGGTAATGGAACGAGGAGAAGCCCGAGCCGAAATCGTCGATGGCGAACTTGAAGCCCTCCAACCGCAGCTCCTGGACGAACTTCTCCAGCAGCTGGATGTTCTTAACCGTGTCGCGTTCGGTCAGTTCGAAGACGATGCGCTGCTTGGCTACGCCGGCCGCTTCCACGATCTTGCGCACCGTCGGGATGAACTCGGAGAGCACCAGGGCCCGCGGCGAGAGGTTGATGAACACCATGCCGTCGAAGCCACTCGCGCTCACCTCGGCGAGCGCCTTCTCGATCATGATGTAGTCGATCCGGTCGATCACGCCCATCTTCTCGGCGATCTCGATGAACTCCGAGGCCCCCATGATGGTGTCGCCCAGATCGATGCGAGAGAGCACCTCCACGGCCTCGATGCGATCGGACGCCGTGGCCAGGATCGGCTGGAAGTACGGCACGATGCGCTTCTCCTCGACCGCGCGCAGGATGGTCAGCCCCTTCTCGCTGATCGAGCGGAACACGTCCATGACGTCCTCATCGCTCGGCACCGCCACCCGCGCCTTACCGTCGGCCTTGGCCTTGTACATCATGTTGTCGGCGAACAGGAACAGGTCCTTGGGCTCGCTCGCGTGATCCGGATAGACGGCGACCCCGATGGACACCGAGGCCGACACCGGATCGCCATCCGGGGCGGTCAACACGACGCTGCCGGTGTTGCTCAGCACCTGGTTGGCGATCACGCAGGCCTTCTCCAGGTCGGTCTCGGGCAGCACCACCACGAACTCGTCACCGCCGTAGCGGGCGAAGATGTCGCCACGATTGAGTCCCTTGCCGATGGCATCGGCAAAGGCCTTTAGGAACAAATCGCCAAAGGCGTGGCCATAGCTGTCGTTGACCAGCTTGAAGTTGTCCAAGTCGATCAGAAGCAGCGAGAAACGCTGGTCGTGGCGCTGCGACCGGCCGATCTCGTAGCCGATCATCTCCCAGAACACCCGCTGGTTGTAGAGGTCCGTCAGTGGGTCGCGGGTGGCGTAGTACTCGAGATCCCGGGTGTACTTGAAGATCGCCTTGACCGAACCGACCACATTCAACAACGTCGAGAGCACGCTCTCGATCACCAGCAGGCGGGTTTCGTCATTGACCGTTTCCGCCTGCACGCCGATACCCACGATGCCACCGATCTTGGGCGCGTCGACCAACAGCGACTTGACCTGCACCTGCACGTCGGATTCGTCGAGATCGATCGGTGGCCCGTCGTGATTGGCGACATGATGGTTGACGTGCATCAGCGTGGCATCGCCCAGAGTGGGGTGCTTGCCCATGTGCTCGCGCACCGCCCGTTCGAGGAGGTCGCGGCTCTCTTCCGACGGCGGCGAGCGCCAGAAGACGTCCAGGTCGAACAATTCGTCGTCGATCTTGAAGATCGAGAACAGCGTGTAGGTCTCGATTACCTCGTTGATGTCAGTCATCAGTCGGCAGACATAGTCGTGCCAGTCGCGTACGACCTCCGAGGTGATGATGAACTTCTCCAGCAACTTGATCTCGAACTCGAGCAGGTCGCGATCCACCGCCACGCCGCGAAACTTGTCCACCACCCCCTCGAAACTGCGGAACACCCGATTGAGCTCATCGAAGCCCAGATCGGTATCACCCAGCGACAGATTGCGCAGGTCGGCGACGCGATTGACCTTGGCGGCATTCTCCTCGAGCAGTTGCACCGAACGGGAGATCCGCCTGTTGACGAACACCGTGATCAGCCCCGCACCGATGATCGGTATAGGGGCCAGCAGGATGAGCCAGAAGAAGAAGTTTTCGCGCGCCTCGGCAATCGTCGCGGAGAAATCCTGCGAGACGTCGATCACGCCGAGCACGTCGCCCTCCTCTGCCGTGGCATGACAGCTCAGGCACTTGTCCTCGGCCCGCAGCGGAAAGGTGTGGCGCACCGAGTGCTCCTCGACGTGCTCGAGCGTGCGCCCGGAGTCGAATACGGCGGCGACCGTGTCGTCGATCGGGGCCTGGTCGATCTGGCCGTATTGCTCGGCGACCACCGGCCCGCGGAATATCTCCAGATCGTAGCCACTACCGGCCAGCGCCTGGCGATTGGCCTCGACGAACCGCTCGAGCTGCGCGCGCGTCCAGCCGGTACTCATCAGTTGGTACATGGAGGCGAACGTCGAGCGCGCCAGCAGGTTCGAGTCCTTGAGCGCGCTTTGCTGCACGGACTGGTTGAATATGCCGGAGACGATCAGGTAGGCCCCGCCGAAAAACAGCAGCGAGACGAGCAGGGACATCGTGAGGATGAACGATTTAATGGTGCGCATGCGAACGACGTTGTGATAGCCGTGGACCAATCCGTTGAGGAACGGCCGCACTGGGTTCCTCAAGCCTTCCTGGCTCGGACGAATCAGCGGATGGTATGAATCCGGCGCCACGCACGCAACGCAGCGGCATACTCAGTTAATGGAAGTCTGATATGCCAGTCACGCCGAGATGCCGGCATCGAGGGGCGTCAAATCGTGTTTCCGCTGCTCTCGGCCAAGGAGTCCATCGGGGAGTCAGGCGGGGAGTCGGTCGGGGGTTCGACCGGACGGAGCAGCATGTCGCGCGCCACGCGACCGTCGCGGGTACGCCGCATCGGCGGCAGGGCATCGAGGATGGTGCGGCCGTATCCTTTGGACTGCAGGCGTGGGTCGCAGAGCACCATCACGCCGGTATCGGCCGTGTCGCGAATCAGTCGGCCGACGCCCTGCTTGAGGGTGATGATCGCCTCGGGCAGTGCCATGTGCATGAAAGGCATCAGCCCCTTGTCCTTCAGACGTTGCTCGCGGGCGGCCCGCACGGGGTCGCCGGGCGCGGCGAAGGGAATGCGGTCGATCATCACCAGCGACAGCGCCTCGCCGCGCACGTCCACCCCTTCCCAGAAACTCTGGGTGCCCAGCAGCACGCCGTTGCCGGCCTCGCGGAACGCCTCGAGCAAGGCCGACTTGGCCTGCGTGCCCTGCACGAACAGCGGTAGTTCGGTCAGGTGTTCGCCGAGCGTCTCGGCGGCAAGCTTCAATGCCCGGTGGGAGGTGAACAGCAGAAAGGCCCGCCCGCCGCTGGCCTTGAGCAGCGGGTAGACCGCACGCAATGACGCGAGCGTGTGCTCGCGCGCCCCACCCGGGCCGGATGGTTCGGGCAGGTTGGGCGGCAGATAGAGCACGGCCTGGTTGGGGAAGTCGAACGGCGACTCGACCTGCTCGCAGCGGGCGTCATCGAGGTTCATGCGCCGAGTGAAGTGGCTGAAGTCCTTCCCGGCGGCGAGCGTCGCCGAGGTCATGATCCAGGCACGCGGCGCCGATTCGACGTGCGATTTGAGCTGCCCGGCGGCGTTGACCGGCGTGGTGTGCAGGGTGAACGAGCGGGTGCGGCGTTCCACCCAGCGCACCGCGTGGCCCTGGGTCTCCGCCTTGCCCTCGCGGAAGGCGGTGAGCTCGTCGCGCAGGCCCTGCGCCCGGCCGAGCAGGGCCTGCAAGCCCTTGCCCCGCGGGGCAGCGATCTCCAGTTCCTGCACCAGCCCATTGAGGGCCTCACCCAGGCGATCGAGCGCGTCGGTGACGCTTGCCTCGTCGGCCAGATCGGCCCAGGGAACCCGTTCGTTCTCGATCCGGGCCAATGCCTCGAGCACCGGATCGGTCGCCCCCTTGAGGGTATCGGCCGCCTCGGCCAGGCCCGGCTGGTCGCGGGCCTCGTGTTTCTGTTCGGCACGGGTATCGGCGGCCAGGTCACGCAGCTGGCGCGAACCGATCGCCTCGCCGAAGAACATCGACGCGATTTCCGGCACCTGGTGGGCCTCGTCGAGCACCACCACGTCGGTTTCGGGCAGCAGTTCGGCAAAGCCGGTCTGGCGCAGGGCGAGATCCGCGCAGAACAGGTGATGATTGATCACCACGATATCCGCCTTCTGCGCTTTCTCACGCGCCTTGACCACAAAGCACTCGTCATAGAGCGGACATTCGCGCCCCAGGCAGTTGTCGTTGGTCGAGGTCACCAGCGGCCAGATCTCGTGGTCGTCGCCGACACCGTTGCAGTCGGCGCGATCGCCATCGATGGTGCGAGTCGCCCAATCCCGGATGCGGGCGAGTGCCCGGGCATCCTCGCGCCGCGGCAGGCGCGCCTGCTCGTCGGCCAGCTCAAGGCGATACTTGCACAAGTAGTTCGCTCGCCCCTTAAGCAGCGCCACCTTGGCCGTGACGCCCAGCAGGTCACGCAGACGTGGCAAGTCGCGGTCGAACAATTGATCCTGAAGATGCTTGGTGCCGGTGGAGATCAGGGCACGCTTTCCCGACAGCAGCACCGGCGCGAGGTAGCCGAAGGTCTTGCCGACGCCGGTACCCGCCTCGAGCACCAGCGTGTGCTGGTCATTGATCGAATCGCGGATCAGCTCGGCCATGCGCCGCTGGCCCGCGCGGGGCTGATAGCCCTCGAAGGCCCCGGCCAACCTCCCGTCAGGGCCGAAGACGTCCTCGAGCCCCAGCTGACTGTGGCGGCTCGCCTCGGTCATGCCGCGCGGACATCCTCGGTACGCCGGGCCGACCCGCTGCCGGCACGCTCTTCGGCTTCGCGGGCACCGGCCTCGTCGCCCTGGGCGCGTCGGGCCTTGGCGACCAGCTGCCAGGCGGCCGACAGCGTTTGGTTGTCCCGGGCGTGCTCGACGGCCCGCAGGGCCAGTTGCTCGGCCTGCTCGGGCTGGTTCTGTGCCAGGCGCAACTGCGCGAGATCCAGCCACAGTCGCGCATTGCCCGGTTCGATCTGCACCGCCCGCTCGAGGGTCGATTGCGCCCCGGCCAGATCGCCCGACTGGCGGCGCTGATTGGCCTGTTGCACCAGCGCAAGCACGGCCGGTGAGGTGGCCGGCTCGCTCGACTCCACCGGGCGGTCCGTGGGCAACGCCTCTTCCTGGATATCCGGTGTCGACAAGGGGGTCGAACGCACCTCGGGTTGCGGCTGGGGGGCCGGCTCATAGCGCGGCTCCGAGGAGCCGGGCGGCGGGGTCATCGGCGCGCAGGCGGCTAGGAACAGGCCAGCGGACCCCACGGCCAGCGCACGGAGGGCCGAGACACGAAGGGTCGGTGCACGGAAAGAAGAAAATGCGCGGAAAAACGGTCGATTGAACGACGTGCTGCTGTCCATTGGTTGCTACCTGAACTGTCTGGGAATATCGGACCATCGTAACCCGCCGAGGCCCGCTCGGGGGAGCCGGACGAACCGTCAGGCTCGCCCAGGCGGGTTCACCGGAACCAATCCCAGATCGTGCCCGAACCCTCGTTGTTACGATCACGCTCACGGTCACGCCGCCCGCCATCGCAATCGGCTGCCGGTTCGGGACGATGCGAGGCGATGAACGGCAGGGATTCGCCCGGGCAACGGTCCGGGACGACGAACTGCCGCTCCGGATCGACCCGGGCAAAACGCACCCCGCGTGGCGGATGCATGTCGCGCGGCTGGTTGTCGAGCTTGGCAAAGGTGGCCCCCCACAGTGGCAGGGCCGCCGTCGATCCGGTCAGGTTGGACGCGCGGTCGTCGTCACGGCCCACCCAGATCACGCCGACACGATTGCCGGTAAAGCCGGCGAACCAGGCGTCACGACCGTCATTGGTGGTGCCGGTCTTGCCCCCGACGCCGACGCTGGGCGAGATCACCTGGTTCAGGCGCGTCGAGGTGCCCTCGGCCACCACCATCTGCAGACCGTACTGCAACAGGTAGAGCGGTTCGCGGTCAGCGGCGCGGCGCACGTCGAGCGAGTAGCGCGACAGCGGCTCGCCATCGCGATCGACCACGCTGCGAATCGCGCGCAGCGGCGTCATGAACCCGTCGGCCGAGAGCGTCTGATACATCTGCGCGACCTCGAAGGGCGTCATGCCCATCGAGCCGAGCAGCATCGAGGGATAGAACGGCGATGGGCGTGGCCCGCCGAGCCGCTCGATGGTCTCGGCGACCGATTCGAGCCCGACATCCATCCCCAGGCGCACGCTGGGCACGTTGCGCGAATGCGCCAGCGCCTCGATCAGCGGGGTGGGCCCGTGGAATTCGTGGCTGTAGTTGTTCGGCTGCCAATCCTCTGAGCCCCGCTGCTCGACCGTGATGGGCTCGTCGGCCAGTTGGGTGATCAGGTTGTACTCGGCCGGGCGCGACAAGGCCGTGAGGTAGATCGCCGGCTTGATCAGCGAACCGATCTGGCGGCGGGCATCCAGCGCACGATCGTAGCCCTCGTAATGGGTATCACGCCCACCGATCATCGCCTCGACCTCGCCGGTGCTCACCGAGGCGATCACGCCGGCAGTTTCCAGGGTGCCGGCCTCCAACCCGCGGTTGGCCTCGACTTCGTCGAGCCGGGCCGTGCTCTGTTCAAGCGCCTCCTGCACTCGGGGGCGCAGGGTAGTGAAGATATTCAGCCCGCGTGTCTGGAGGTCTTCCGGGTTGTACTGCTCGCCAAGCTGACGGCGGACCAGGTCGACGAACGCCGGATGTCGCGCACGCGACCCCGCGGTCTCGAGCACGCCCAGCGGCCGTCCCTGCCAATCCGCACCGGTCGTCTGATCGATCAGACCCAAATCGATCATCACGTCGATGACGACGTTACGGCGAGCCAGCGCCCGCTCCGGGTTGCGGCGCGGGTTGTAGTAATTGGCCCCCTTGACCATCCCCACCAGCAAGGCGACCTGCTCGGGCTTGAGCTCGCCGATCGGCCGACCGAAATAGAAGCTCGCGGCCAGGCCAAAGCCATGGATGGCCCGCCCGCCGTCCTGACCGAGGTAGACCTCGTTGAGGTAGGCCTCGAGGATCTTGTCCTTGGGGTAGTGCCACTCCATCTCGAGCGCCATGATCATCTCGGCGAACTTGCGCCGGTAGGTCCGATCGTGGGTCAGAAAGAAGTTCTTGGCCAACTGCTGGGTGATGGTGCTGCCGCCCTGCACCCGCTCGCCCGAGATTAGGTTGGTCAGGAAGGCCCGCAGGATGGCGGTCGGTACGACACCGTGGTGTTCGTGGAAGGCGCGATCCTCTACGGCCAGCAGACTATCGAGCAACAAGGGGGCCTCGTCGCGCACCTCGTCGATCGCCAGCAGCACCCGGTCCTCGGCGCGATTGGGGTAGAGCGTGCCGATCGAGCGGGGTTCGAGGCGCACGATGCCGAGCGACTCGCCATCGGGCCCGTCGAGCTCGGTCACCTGTCCGCCGACGATACGCACGTCGACACGGCGGGACGGCTGCTCACCGTCCGGGAAGTCGAACGCACGCCGATGCAACGACACCTGGTTACCGCGGCGGCGGAAGGTACCGGTCTCCTCGAGTGACTCGGCGGCGATGTAGTTGAGACGCTCCAGTGACGCGGTCAAGCTGTCGATGTCCATCGCCTGACCGACGTAGATCTCGTCCGGTGCGGCGTAGACGGTCGCGGGCATGGTGAACAGCGCCCCCTCGAAACGCTCGGTCACCCGCTCGTTGAGATACCAGGCCCAGGCGCCCAGCAGGGGCACGCCGATGACCACCGCGATCAGCAGACCGCGCATGACCCAGCCGAACAGCCGCGCCCGCCAGCTACGCCGAAGCGCCCCCTGACGTCGCGCCGGGCTGGACTTGCCGCCCGTCGTCCGGCGCGCGCGCGCGCTACTCGCCTTGCCGCCCCTGGCCGTCCCCTTGGCCTTCGTGTTGCCACTGCCCTTGCTGGATGCCACGTTCAACCCACGCTGTTACACTTTTGAAAATGAATCCGACCGCGATGTGGCGCGGTCGGGCCGCCAGTCTATCAGGCCCGGAGGTGGGGCGAGCAGCCGCCACCAGGCGTGTCATCACTCATCCACCACCGGGCCACGCCCGATTCGACCTAACCAGGAGCGCCCATGGCCGAGCACCCGCAAGAGCGATTGATCGAACGGTTCAAGGAGAACCTCGCCGAGAGCGATTCCTCCCTCGAGCACCTGCAGACCCATATCTCGCACGTGTTCCTGACCGGCCCTTGGGCCTACAAGATCAAGAAGCCGATGAACTTCGGCTTCCTCGACTTCTCCAGCCTCGACCGCCGGCGCCACTTCTGCGAGGAAGAGCTACGACTCAATGCCCGGCTGGCCCCCGAGCTCTACGACTCGGTACTGGGCCTGGACGCCGACGGCAAGCTAATCGAGGCGAACGACAACGCCGAAGAATTCGTCATCCGCATGCGCCGCTTCGACCAAGCCGATCGGCTCGACCATGTCGCTCGTCGCATCGGGCTCGACGAGGCCCTGGTCGAGCAGATCGCCGACCAGATCGCTGCCTTCCATGCCAAGGCCGAGGTCGCCGCCACCGAAACGCACTTTGGCGAGCCCGACACCGTCTGGGCCCCCATGCAGCAGAACCTCGAACAGATCGCCCCGCTGCTTGAGACCGATGCCGATCGCGATCGGCTGGCCGAGATGGAACGCCTGTCGCGCACGGCCTTCGAGGCCATCCGGCCGACCCTCGAGCAACGCAAGCGCGAAGGACACATCCGCGAATGCCACGGCGACATGCACCTGGCCAACATGGCCCTGCAGGACGGAGCTGTGACCATCTTCGACGGCATCGAGTTCAACGATGATTTTCGTTGGACCGACACGGCCAACGATCTGGCCTTTGCGCTGATGGACCTCAACAAACGCAAGCTGATCGCCCCGGCCCGCCAGCTTCTCAACCGCTATCTGGAGATCAGCGGGGACTACGAGGCATTGCCGACCCTGCGCTTCTATCAGGGCTATCGGGCCGCGGTGCGCGCGAAAATCGCCCTGCTCAGTCTGCGTGACGGCATGCCCGACGAGGAGCGTGATGCCGCATGGGCCGATTTCCGCGAATACACCGATCTCGCCAACGCGTTCTTCACCCCAGCCAAAGGGGAACTGTTCATCACCATGGGCGTCAGCGGTAGCGGCAAGTCACTGGCCAGCCGGGAACTGGTGCTCGGCCGTGGCGCGATCCGGGTGCGCTCGGATGCCGAGCGCCAGCGGATGTTCACCGATCCGGCCGAGCGATACACCGAGATGGCGAGCGACAGCACCTACAATCGACTGGCCGAAATCGCTCGATTGGGTACGCAGAGCGGCTGGCCGATGGCCATCGACGCCACCTTCCTCGAGCGCGCCCGGCGCCAGCAGTTCGAAACGCTGGCCGACGAGATCGGCGTGCCCTACACCATCCTGTTCATCGAGTGCGACAACGAGCAATTGCTGGAGTATCTGCGCGAGCGCCAGGCACACGGCGGCGATATCTCGGAAGCCGACGAGCAGGTGCTGCAGCATCAATTGCAGAAGCTAGAGTCGCTGGGGCCCGACGAGGCCCGGCACTGCGTGCGCCTCAAATGCGATACGCCCTTCGGGCCGCAGATCGCCGAACGATTGGGTTGATCGGGCGGCGCATCTCGCCGCCTCTTGACCTCGTGCACCCTGCGAACCAACACGGCGGCTGACGCCGCCTTCGCGCTCAAGGCGCGCTCCCCACAGTGGGGCATGGTCGGGCGGGGAGTTCATCCTGCAAGCGAATCGCGCCTAAGCGCGAGTCCCGCTCTCGATCGTTGCCAGCACGCAGCCTTTTCCAACACAACAGGACTCTCGACCGCGAGCGCGGTGGCCGTCGTACCGACTACTCCACCGGCTCCACCACCGCCCCGCCACGGATGGCGTCAACTGCCAGCCGATACATGTCAATGTCCAGCGGATACTCGTCACCGCCCTCCAGCAACTCGGCCAGCTCCCCTTCGGAACGGGCCGTACCGAGATAGCGCCAGTGGCGGAAAAGATGACGCTCTTCCCTGCCGTCGCGCGCTTCATGAATCGCAATCGCGCCGGGATAGGGCCATGCCTCGAGCGCCAACGGCCCGAGGGCCTGCTTGAGGCGCAATCGGTGGGCAATCTCGGACTCCCGCCCGGCGCACAGACCGCCACACTGCCCGATCTGGTGGGCGAAGCAGGCACGGCCCGTTCCCTTCTCCAAGCCAAGGTATTGCGGGCAGAGTCGGTGCTCCTTGGCCAGTTCCCTGAGGCGCTCGCTAGCCTTCACTCGTGAGCGGAATACCCCGTGTGCGCGCCCCAACTCCGATGGCGCCAATTCATCGATTCGCATCAGCACCGGGGGCTCGGCCGACTCGTCATCCCAATGCCAGGCGAGCAGGCCGCGCTGCGCGCGCAAACGGCGGTTGAAGATTGGCTGCTCTTGCTTGACCAGCCGGGCCTCGGTGAGCAGCGCACCGATCTCACCGGCCGTCTCGATCCAGTCGAGATCAAAGGTCTGCTGGGCGATGCGCATTTCGCGGTCGTTGCGGTGGTCGTCGGCAAAGTGCGAGCGCACCCGAGAGCGCAGGTTGACGCTCTTGCCCACATAGAGCAGCGCGCCCTCCTCACCGAAAAAGCGATAGATGCCCGGGACGGCGGGCACTTCGTCGAGACGGGTGGGATCGA
>JAGXGL010000024.1 GCA_024636755.1 Guyparkeria sp.
AGCAACCGGGAGGAGTCACCGATGACCGCGCACGCCTTGAGCCAACTCCACGAATCGCAGGGCCAGAGTCTCTGGCTGGACAACCTCTCCCGCGGCCTGTTGACGGACGAGGGCCTGCCGCGGCTGATCCGCGAGTACGGCATCCGCGGAGTGACCTCCAACCCCTCGATCTTCAAGAAGGCGATCGTCGGCAGTGATCTCTACAGCGAGGACATTGCCGCGGGCAAGCGCCAGTACCACGATGTCGAGGAGGTCTACGAGCACCTGGTCGTCACCGACATCCAGCGCGCCTGCGATCTGCTGCGACCGGTCTGGGACCAGTCGCACGGCGAGGACGGCTGGGTGTCCTGGGAGGAATCGCCCGGGATCGCCCATGACGCCGATGCCTCGGTGCGTGCCGCCCATCGCCTGCGCGAACTGGTCGACCGCCCCAATGTGCTGATCAAGGTGCCCGGTACGGTCGAGGGCATCGAGGCGTTCGAGCGGCTGATCGGCCAGGGCGTGAGCGTCAACGTCACCCTGCTGTTCTCGCTCGACCAGGTGCGGCGGGTGTTCGCCGCCTATCGGCGTGGTCTGGATCATCTGGAAGCCAACGGCGACGAGACCGCCGAGGTGCGCGCGGTCGCCAGCCTGTTCATGAGCCGGGTGGACACGCTGGTCGACCAGCAGCTCGATGCCATCGGCGGGGAGCGCGCCGAGGCCCTCAAGGGTCGCGCGGCCCTGGCGTTGGCGGGCATGGCCTACGAGCATTTTCGCGAGGTGTTCGAGAACGAGGCGTTCGAACGCCTCGAGCAGGAGGGCGCCTGGCCGCAGTACCTGCTCTGGGCGAGCACCGGCACCAAGAACCCGGCCTACTCGGACCTGCTGTACGTCGAGAACCTGATCGCCCCGCGCACGATCAACACGCTGCCGGATGCGACACTCGAGGCCTTTGCCGACCACGGCAGGATTGCCTCGAGGTTAAAGCCGCGCCTCGACGAGGACCGCGAGGTGTGGGCCGAGCTGGCCGAGGTGGGCATCGACATGGACGGCGCGGTGCGTGACCAGTTGCTCGACGAGGGGCTGGAGCAGTTCCAGGCCGCCTTCGACGATCTGCTCGCCGCTATCGACCAGGCCTGAGGTACCCCGCAGCACCTCGCGGGGTCAGTCAATCGGCGGCGCGGTTCATCCACCACATCCGCAGGCGCACGCCCCAGGGGCTGGTCAGGCCGGTGGTGGAATGGGCCACCCGGCCGGTCTGGTCGAAGAACAGGAAGGTGGGCGTGACGTTCACGCCCAGACTGGCGGCGATCTGCCCGTCGGGATCGCTGACCACCGCCAGCTTCTCCAGATCGTTTTCCCGCATGTGGGCGCGCACCGTGTCCGCATCGCCCGACTGCATGGCCACGGTAATCACGCGATGGTCGTCGACCAGGTCGACCAGCCAGGGCATCTCCAGGTCGCAGTAACCGCACCAGGTGGCCCAGAACACCACCACCGTGGGCTCGTCCGCCGGCCCGCCGATGGTCAGCGCCCGGCCGTCGAGATCTTCCACCGCCATGCCGGGGATCTCGCCCTCCGGCAGGTCCGGTCCCATCCAGGCCTGTACCGCCAGCAACGCCGCGACAAACACCAGGCCCTCGAGGGCCCAGCGCGCCCAGCGCGGCAGGCGGCGCTTGGGTTTTGGCGGCGGCGTGTCGCCGGGGCCGTTGCCTGATTTGTTGCCCGGATTATTTTCCGGATTGTTGCCCGGGGTATTGCCCGGGGTATTGCCCGGGGTGTTGCTTGAGTCGTCTGGCATGTGTCTGTCTCAACGGTGTGCGGTGAAGGGTGGCTGGCAGCGTACCGCCTCGCCGTCATTGGCCACTCGTCATGCTGGCGACGCCGCGCCTTGGTCGCGAACGATTCGCCAGCCGCGAGCGACATCGGATTCGTGCCGGCCTTCCCTGATAAACTGCGCCCATGAACGCCCCATTATCCAACCAGCGCATTATCGTCGGCGTGTCCGGCGGCATCGCGGCCTACAAGGCCGTGGTGCTGGTGCGCCGCTTGATCGAGGCCGGCTGCGAGGTGCGCGTGGTAATGACCGAGGCGGCGACCCGCTTCGTCGCGCCGCTCTCCTTCCAGGCGGTCAGCGGTCATCCGGTGCGCACCACCCTGCTGGATGCCGAGGCCGAATCGGGCATGGATCATATCGCGTTGGCCCGCTGGGCCGATGCCGTGGTGGTCGCCCCGGCGAGCGCGAACCTGATGGCCCGGCTGGCAAACGGGTTCGCCGACGATCTGCTGACGACCCTTTGTCTCGCCACCAGCGCACCGGTTCACCTGGCACCGGCCATGAACCGGCAGATGTGGGCCCACCCGGCGACCCGGGCCAATCGTGACCGGCTGGTCGAGCATGGCGTGACCCTGCTGGGACCCGCGGCGGGCGCGCAGGCCTGCGGTGAGACCGGCGAAGGGCGCATGCTCGAGCCGGAGGTGATAGTTGAGGCCATCGTCGAGGCACTGGCCGATGCCCTTGTGGCCAACGCCCGGCCGGATCTGGCCGGGCGGCACGTCGTGGTCACGGCGGGCGGTACCCGCGAGCCCATCGACCCGGTGCGCTTCATTGCCAACCGTTCCTCCGGTCGCATGGGGTTCGCGCTGGCCGCCGAGGCGGCCCGTCGGGGCGCGGCCGTGACGCTGATCGCCGGTCCCTCGGCCCTGCCCACACCGGCGGGCGTGGAGCGGGTCGACGTGGAAACCGCGGCCGAGATGCAGGCGGCGGTCGAGTCGATCGGCGCGATGGATATCTTCGTCGGTGCCGCGGCCGTGGCCGACTACCGCGTGGCGGCACCCGCGGACCACAAGCTCAAGAAAAGCGGCGAGACCCTGAGCCTGGAGCTGGTGCCCAACCCGGACATCATTCGTCGTGTTGCGGAACGCGCCGAGCGGCCGTTCGTCATCGGGTTCGCCGCCGAGACGGACCATGTGCGCGAGTACGCGGCGGCCAAGCGCGTGGCCAAGGGCATGGACCTGATCTGTGCCAACGAGGTCGGTGCCGGCAAGGGCTTCGATCGGCCCGACAATGCCCTGCTGCTCCTGTGGGACGGCGGGGAGCATGAACTGCCGCAGGCGGACAAGACGCGTCTGGCGGGCGAGATTTTCGACACCTATCACCAGATCACACAGGATTGAGACGATGCATCGCGTTGAGGTCAAATGGCTCGACCCCCGCCTGGGCAACGAGATTCCGCGCCCGGATTACGCCACCGATGGCTCGGCGGGCCTCGACCTGCGCGCCTGCCTGGACGAGCCGCTGACACTCAAGCCCGGCCAGACCGAACTGGTGCCCACCGGCATGGCGATTCACCTGGATGACCCCGAGCTCGCGGCGATGATCCTGCCGCGCTCGGGGCTGGGCCACAAGCACGGCATCGTGCTGGGCAACCTGGTGGGGCTGATCGATTCCGACTACCAGGGCCAATTGTTCGTCTCGATGTGGAATCGCGGCAACAGCGCGTTCACCGTCGATGTCGGCGAGCGCATCGCCCAGCTGGTGGTCGTGCCGGTGGTCCAGGTCGCCTTCGAGGCCGTCGACGAGTTCAGCGAGAGCGAGCGCGGCACCGGCGGCTTCGGCCACACCGGTCGTGGCTGAGGAGCCTGTACACGGGGACCAATACCGCTCTGGCCCTCGGAGTCTCTCGTCCTCAGAGTGTGCTCTCTCGTGGGGGGGTGGTCGCTTCACGAAAACAAGTTGCAATATGCCGACGGGCGACTCGCAGGGCCCCTGAAAGGCGCGGCCTGAGCCGGGCACCTGCGGCGTTACCGTTCTTGGAAAGGGAATTACCCTTCCGCGGCGAACGGATGCCTTGCATCTGCCCGGCTCAAGTCGCGCAGAGCGGCATTGGTACCCGCGCATAGGTTCCCAAAGATCCAACTTTCAACTTCAGGAATTTAACCAATGCCCCGATTCGATCCCGCCCTGACCGCCGACGTGCTGATGGAGGCGCTGCCCTACATCCAGCGCCTGTTCGACAAGACCGTGGTGATCAAGTTTGGCGGCAACGCCATGGTCGACGAGGAGCTCAAGGACGCCTTCGCCCGCAATATCGTGCTGCTCAAGCAGGTGGGCGTGAACCCGGTGATCATCCACGGCGGTGGCCCGCAGATCAACGAGGTGCTGAAGAAACTCGGCAAGCAGGGCGAGTTCATCGAAGGCATGCGGGTGACCGACCGCGAGACCATGGACGTGGTGCAGATGGTGCTCGGCGGGCTGGTCAACAAGGACATCGTCGCCCTGATCAACCGCCACGGTGGCCGGGCCGTGGGCCTGACCGGGCGGGATGCCGGTCTGGTCCGCGCGCGCAAGCTCAAGGTCACTCGCAAGAACCCCGAGTTCGCCGAGCCGGAGATCATCGACCTGGGCCACGTCGGCGAGGTGGCCTCCATCGACGCGGGCATCCTGCGCACCCTGGATGCCTCGGACATCATCCCCGTGATTGCGCCGATCGGCGTGGGCGAGGACGGCGAGGCCTACAACATCAACGCCGACGTGGTGGCCAGCAAGATCGCCCAGGTGCTGGAGGCGGAAAAGCTGCTGTTGCTGACCAATATCGCCGGGGTGCTGGATACCGAAGGCAAGCTCCTGACCGGTCTGACCGCGGGCGATGTCGAGGCACTGATCGAGGACGGCACCATCTACGGCGGCATGTTGCCCAAGATCAATTTCGCGCTTGATGCCGTGCGCGGCGGGGTCAAGACGGTGCAGATCATCGACGGGCGGGTGCCCCACGCGGTGCTGCTGGAGCTGCTCACCGATCAGGGGGTCGGCACCCTGATTCGCGGTTGAGCCGGTTCGCGAGATGCCATCGAACCGTGCAGAGGCTTCCTAGTCGTCGGACTGGAGCGTGCGCAGACGTTCGAGGTCGGCCTCGAACTCCTTGGCCACCGCCGTCCGCTCGGCGCGCATCTCGATCACGGCCTGTTTCATCTGTTCCAGGTCTCGCACGTAGGCCGGGTCGTCGTGCCCGGCGTCGATGTTTGCCTGCATTCGCTCGATCGAGCCTTCCATTTGTGCAATGCGGGCGTCCAGCCGGTCGAGTCGCTGGTCTCGCGTTTGCTGCAGATCCGCCTCGTCGCTGTAGAGCGATAGTAGGATGCGATCCTGCTGGGCCTGGGCCTGGGCCTCGCGTGCCGCCTGCTCGGCGGCCCGCTTCTCGGCCGCCTCGCGCGCCTTTTCCTCGGCCGTCTTGCGTGGCGTGATCTCGCGGATGACCTCCCCGGTACGCGGATCGATCACCTGATAGCCTCGTTCGGCGGCGCCGGAAGGCAGGGTGTCGCTCCACTGCAGATTGCCGTCGTTGTTGATCCAGCGATAGGTGACGCCAGCGCCTTGAGCCGCCTGCAACGCAAGGCTGAGCAGCACGGTGAGCGCAAGGCCGACCAGAATGGCGCGATGGCGGACCGGCATGGTGATCTCCTTGTGTCCAAGATGGCCACGACCTGCCTGGTCGTGGGGTCAAATAGTGACAATGCGCCCGCCCCGTGGGGGCGCTCCTTTAGGGATTGGGCGCTCGCTTGCCCATTGGTGCAAGCACGATGCCAATTGACCTGGCCCGTAGACCTGAACCGCTGACCTGGCCCGCGCGACCCGGACGTCAGTGGTCCTGGTCAGTGGTCCTGGCCTCGAGGCGCGAGACTCAAGGCCACCCACAGCCCGGAGAGGGCCATTGCCACGCCCACGAACCAGAAGCCTGCCTCGATGCCACCGGTCCACGTGGCCACCAGTCCCAGTGCCAGGGCACCGACGGCATAGCCGAAGTCGCGCCAGAAGCGATAGACGCCCAGGATACCGGCACGCTCGACCGGTTCGCAGTGATCCGCCACCGCCGCGCCCAGGGTGGGATAGAGCATCGCCATGCCCACCCCGGTGACGGCCAGCGCCAGTCCCCAGGCCCAGGCCGAGTGGGTCAGCACGATGGCGATGACCCCCGCTCCGCAGAGCCACATGCCCCAGGTGATCAGGCCCCGCCGGCCCAGTCGGTCCGACGCCGGCCCGGTGATCAACTGGCCGGCCCCCCAGACCACGCCGTAGATGCCCACCAGGAATCCCGTCGTCACCAGGTCGGCGCCACGGGTGACCAGCAGGATGGGCACGAACAGCCAGATGATGGTGTCGGTGAACTTCTC
>JAGXGL010000025.1 GCA_024636755.1 Guyparkeria sp.
AACCGATGATCGATCTATTGCTCATTTCCATCGCCCCCTCTTTATCGCCGGCCATCGATACGCCGGCGAACAACGTCAGGCCAAGCCCGACGGCCGCAAGGGTCCTGGCGGGTAGTCGGCGGCTCGAAGCCGCTTCTCGATTCTTTGACATCCCCAATCCTCCTAAATGTGTCTTGCCGCCCGGACAAGCACGAGCGGCCCCCGCCCAAGCGTTACAAACATGCCCTCGAACTTTTGCTCGTTGCACCGCTTATATAGGCCAAATTTGTCGGCATATTGAATAGCCAAACAGATATAGGTGCACAAACATTGTGTTTTCATAATCTTGCATGCGCATTGCACATTTTTATGGCTACATGATCGCGTGAATCAGCGACCCGATCACACAGGCAATCCGTGGTCTGGCTTTTCCCATATTCGAATGGCGGGCAAACATAGGCACCAAGGCGCCCGACCCCGATGGACTGCCGGGAAGGCCAAGAACCAAAGGTAAGAAATCAGAGGAGTGACAGGGTCAGCGCGGCGAGCAGCAAACCGATCGCCGCCCCCACCAGCACATCGGAGAGGTAGTGCAGCCCGAGCACCATGCGTGAACTCGCCACCAGCAAGGCGAATGGCAGAACGATCCACAGCAACGCGGGCTGGAAGGCCACCAACTGGATGCCGAAGTTGACCGCGTGCAAGGTGTGGCCGGAGGGAAAGCTGTACTGATCAAGGGGTGCGACACTGGTCACGAGTCGACCATTGCGATTCAGGGGGCGCAAGCGGGCCGTGCGACGCTTGATCGACAGGTAGATCAGCACGCCCACCCCACCGGAGGCGATCATCAGCGCCATCGGCAACACGGCCGACGCCCCATGCAGCACAAGCATCAGGAGCGCCAGCACATACCAGCCCAGACCGTCGCCAAGCCTCGAGGCGGTCGCGAACAGGGTGCGCAACGCCATGACTCGGTGAGCGCGATTGCATCGCTCGGTCACCAGCGCCTCCCAGGCCAGGTAGGCACCGAGGACACGCGACCACCGGGCAGCTGCCGGCGTATCGGGGCGCAACAGGCTCATGCCCACCCCTCCTGCGGCTGCACACCCCGTTGGGCACGCTCGGCCACCTCGACCAAGTTCCGCTCGAAGCCGTCGACGACCGCCGCCCAGCCGTAATGCGTGCCGGCTTCACGGGCACTCGCACGCCGATCGCACGACCCTTCCGCCAGCAACTCGGGCACCCGGTCGAGAAAGACTCCTGAATCCCCAACCGGCGCCAGCAGGCCATTCACGCCCGACTCGATTAGCTGGCGACCAGCGGCGTAATCGAAGGCCAGGCAATCAAGACCGCTGGCCATGGCCTCCAGCACCACGATGCCGAAGGTCTCGGTGAGGCTGGGGAACAGGAACGCGTCCGCCGAGGCGTAGTACCGAGCCAGCGCCTCACCCCGCAACGCCCCGGCGAAGACCGCGCCCGGCAGCTGCCGTTCGAGCCGCGCGCGTTCCGGCCCGTCACCGACGATCACCATCCGCACGTCCGGGTTGATGTCGCGAGCACGCGACCAGGCCTGTGCCAGCAGATCGAGATTCTTCTCGGCGGCCAGCCGACCGACGTGCAGCAGCACCGGTATCCGGTCATCCGCGCCCCAGGAGGCGCGCAGGTCGGGGTCGCGCCGCGCCGGGGCGAACAGGTCGGTATCGACCCCCCGCCCCAGCACCATCAGCCGCTCGAAGCCGCTGGCCTCGAGCTCGGCGGCCTGCTTGCCCGTAGGAATGAAGGTATTCGCCGCGCGATTGTGAAAGCGTCGCAGGTGACCCATCACCGGCCGGGCGAGCCAACCGAGCCGATAGGCCTGCGCGTAGGCGTGGAAGTTGGTGTGCAGCGAGGTGGTGACCGGCAAGCCCAGGGCGCGGGCAGCAGCCAGCGCCGAGGAACCCAGCGGCCCCTCGGTGGCGATGTGCACGACATCCGGCGGATCCTCGCGCCACTCGGCGAGAAAGGCCCGGCGCCGGGGCAAACCAAAACGCACCTCGCGGTAGAAGGGCAGCGCCACCCCGCGCACCTCCGCGCCCTCGCCCAGATCGCGGCGAACCGCAGCCTTCGGGCAGGTGATCACCACCCGGTGGCCACGGTCGCGCAGGCCCGCGACCAGGCAACCCAGTGTCGTGGCCACCCCATTGATGTCGGGCGGGAAGGTTTCCGTGACCAGTCGGATATCCAATCGGCACCTCGGCGGCAATCCGGGGCGAGATTACCCCATGAATCAGGACGCTAGGGGCAATGGATGACAGGACCGTGTCGGCTCGTTGACGATTTGGCGACAGGCGGCAATGGGCTGCCAGAGATCAGGGGGGAAAATCCGCCGGGCAGCGGAGGAACGTCAGCTGGGGACGGTGGACGGGTCATCCAGCAGGCGAGCGAAGGCCTCGGCGTCGAGCACGGGCACGCCGAGCTTTTTCGCCTTGTCGAGCTTGCTGCCACCGGCCTCGCCGGCGATCAGGGCGGTGGTCTTCTTGGAGACCGAGCTGGTGACCTTGGCCCCGAGCGCGGTCAATCGATCCGAGGCTTCGTCGCGGGTCATGTCCGGCAGCGAGCCGGTGATGACGAAGGTCTTGCCCGTCAGTGGGGCGTCGTCCGCCGGCGCCTCGGGCGTGGGCCAGTGGATGCCCGCCTCGAGCAGGCCATCGATCACCTCGTTGTTGTGATCCTGCTTGAAGAACGCGACGATCGATTTCGCGATCTCCGGCCCGATGCCCGGCACCTTGGTGATGGTCTCGTTCTGCAGCTGGCCATCCTCGGCGGCGCGTTGCATTTCGGCCAACGTCGGGAACGCGTCCTGCAGGCGCAACAGGGTCTTTTCATCCACCCCCGCCGGCTTGTCCTTGGCAAATGCATCGCAAACGGCAGTCGACCCATCCGCCTCGTGCTCCGCCAACCAGTCCTGCAGCGACTCGGCACGCTTGGGGCCGATGCCGGTCACCCCCTTCTGCTCGATGAAATCCTCGAACCTCGCTTGGCGCAGCGCCTGAAGGGCGAGGAAGTGTTTGGCCAATTCGTCGGCCGTCTCGCTGCCGACCAGGGGGATGCCCAGCGCAAACAGGAATCGGTCGAGCGTGGTCGCCTTGGCCTTCTCCAGCGACTCGAGCAGATTGTCCGCCGACTTGGCTGCCATGCGCGGCAGGGCGATCAGGTCATCGCGGTTCAGGCGGAACAGGTCGTCGACATGCTCGACGAGGTTGCGCTCGAGAAACAGGGTGATCCATTTCTCGCCGAGCCCATCGATGTCCATCGCCTTGCGACTTGCGAAGTGGCGGATCGCCTCGCGACGCTGCGCCGGGCAGAACAGCCCGCCGGTGCAGCGCGCGACCGCCTGCGCCTCGTCGCGCAGCACCTCGGACCCGCATTCCGGGCAGGTGGCGGGCAACTCGATCATCTGGGCATCATCGGGGCGCTTGTCCGGGAGCACCTCGATGATCTCGGGAATCACGTCACCGGCGCGGCGCACGCGCACCCAGTCACCGATACGCACGTCCTTGCGCTCGATCTCGTCCATGTTGTGCAGGGTGATATTGGCGACGATCACCCCGCCCACGGCCACCGGCTCGACCCGGGCCACCGGCGTGAGCGCGCCGGTACGCCCGACCTGGAACTCGACCTCGCGCACCTGCGTGAGCTTTTCCTCGGCGGGGAATTTCCAGGCGATCGCCCAGCGCGGCGCGCGCGCGACGAAGCCGAGACGCTGTTGATCCGCCAGCGAATCGACCTTGTAGACCACGCCATCGATATCGAAGGCCAACCCCTCACGTTTTTCGCCCAGCGAGGCGTGGAAGGCCTGCGCCCCATCCAGCCCCTCGACCCGGTCGCGATGCTCCGCGACCGAAAACCCCAGTTGCTCAAGCCAGTCGAGCCAGCCCGACTGGGTCTCGGGCGCCTCGATGCCGTCGACCGCACCGATGCCATAGGCGAAGAAATGCAGCGGCCGACTGGCCGTGACCCTGGGGTCCTTCTGTCGCAGCGAACCGGCCGCGGCGTTGCGCGGGTTGGCAAACACCTTCTCGCCGCGTCGTTCGGCACGACGGTTGATCTCGGCGAAGGAGGCGTGGGGCATCACCACCTCACCACGGACCTCGACCCGGCTGGCCGCCGGCAGATCGAGCGCAAAGGGCACGGTCTCGATGGTGCGGACGTTGTCGGTCACGTCCTCGCCGCGTCGACCATCGCCGCGGGTCGCGGCCCGGGCGAGCATGCCGCCCTCGTAGGTGAGGCTGATGGCCAGCCCGTCGAACTTGGGCTCGGCCAGGTAATGCACCGGCTCGTCGCGGCCGAGACGCTCGCGCACGCGCCGGTCGAAGGCGGCGAACTCGTCGGCATCGAAGGCGTTGTCGAGCGACAGCATCGGCACGCGATGCTCGACCGCCTCGAAGGCGTGGCTGGGCGGGGCGCCCACCGTCTGGGTGGGCGAGTCGGGGGTAATCCAGTCGGGGTGCTTCTGCTCGATCGCCTCGAGTTCGCGCATCAGCGCGTCGTACTCGGCATCCGGGACCGTGGGGCGGTCGAGGGCGTAGTAGCGGAAGTTGTGCTGGTTGATCTCGGCGCGCAGGGCTGCGAGGCGCTTGCGGTCATCGCTATCGCTCATACGCAGCGACTCAGCCGTGAATATCGATCAGTTCGCGATACCGGTCGATCGACTCGCTGTCCAGCGGCTCGCGACGGTCGTCGATCAGCATGGCATCCAGCGATTCGGCCAGCGAGGTGGCCACCTGGTGCATGCGCTCGAAGACCAGCGACGGATCGGCGCCGCCGCGTACCGGCAGTTGCATGAACAACGCCAGCGCGGGGGTTTCGAAGGAGGAGAGATCGTCGGGGTTGAACTGCCCCGGAGAGACGGCATTCATCAGCGAGAACCAGTCGGCCCCATCGATATCCTGAAAGTGGTAGATCGCGAACTCGCCGAATTCGAAGCCGGAATCCTCGATCGCACGACGCACCCGTTCGGGCGGCATCGTCGCCTGCTCCCGGTCGACGATCATCATCGAGATAACCGCCCCGCTGGCCGACGCGTCGGCATCTGCCGATTCGGCAGCTGCAACGGTCTCGGTATCGTTCGAGCCCTGGGCGGAATCCGGCTCGGCGGGCTCGTCGACCGACGGTTGCGGCTCGGTGCGCGGGCTCGCCTGTCCCTGGCGGGTGACCTGCCCCTGGCGGGTGAACAGGCTGGAAAAGCCGGGCCGCGGGCGGGCCGACGATTCGTCTCGGACCGGGGGCTCCTCGTCAACCGGCGGCTCCTCGCGGACCGGTGGCTCGGCCGCCGGCTCGTTCCAACCCGAATCCGGTTCGGGCTCGATGGCCGGCTCCTCTCGCCATGGGCGCGAGGCAGCGGGCGACGGACGCTCGGGCTCGTCATCCGCATCCGGCGCACGCCAGACCACCCGGCCCGCGGAGGCGCCATCGATGAAGCCGTCCGCGTCGGGCCGTGACCAGCTGTCGTCGCCCCGTTCCGCGCCCAGCTCCAACTGCGGCTCGCGCCGCTCGCCCCGGGCACTTTCAGCACTTTCGGCATCCACCCTCGCGCCAACGCTGGTGTCGATCGGGTCGTGGTACTCGCCGCGATGCGACTGCCCAGCGCCGAGGTCGACGGCCTGCTCGCTGCGGTGGCGGCGGTACATCCAGATGATGCCGCCGATCACCAGCAGCCCCACCAGCAGAACAATCCAGCGCAACCATTCCATACCGTCTACTCCCCGAAACCCGGTGCCACGCACCCATTCACGCAGAGACTCCTGCCTGGCACGCAAAAACTGGCGGCCAACGCCAACTCGTCGGTTCGATAGGTCTGGTGGCTCACGGGTCCGCTCGCGACAATTGTTGGGAACATCCGGATCAGGTCTCGATCAGACCCACCGCGGCATCGATGTCGACGGACACGATGCGCGACACGCCGGCCTCGCGCATGGTCACGCCGACCAGCGCCGAGGCGCTCGCCATGGTGGTCTTGTTGTGGGTGATGTACATGAACTGCACCCGGTCCGACATGGCCGAAACCATAGCACAGAAGCGCCCGACGTTAGCCTCGTCCAGCGGGGCGTCGACCTCGTCGAGAATGCAGAACGGCGCGGGGTTGAGCTCGAAGATCGCGAAGATCAGGGCCGTGGCGGTCAGCGCCCGCTCACCCCCCGACAACAAGGACAGATGACTGATGCGCTTGCCGGGCGGACGGGCCATCAGGGCCACCCCGGCATCTAGCGGGTCGTCGCCGGTCAATTCCAGGCGAGCCTCGCCCCCACCGAACAGCGCCTCGAACCGCGGACCAAGGCGCTGGTTGACCGCGTGGAACGTCTCGCGGAAACGCTCGCGGGTCTGCCGATCCATGGTCTCGATCGCCTCGGCCAGCTGCGCCAGCGCCGACTCGACATCCGCGATCTGGCCACCCAGTTCCTCGCGACGCTGCTCGACCTCGCGATGATCCTCGATCGCGGAGAGGTTGACCGCGCCCAGCCGGCGGATCTGGGTCTCGAGATCGGCGAGCTCCGCAGCCAGGCGCTCGGCCACCCCCGACTCGACGGCCAGTTGCTCGATCGCCTCGGTCTCGGGCTCCTCCTCGTCGTCGGCGAGCTGGTCGCGGGCCTCCTGCAAACGGCCGCGGGCATGCTGCTCGCGGGTCTCGCCCTGGGCGCGATCGATGCGGGCCTGCTCGCTCTTCGCCCGGGCCGCGTCGCGCTCGCCACGCACCTCGACCACCGCCTGGCGCGCTGCGGCCTGGGTCTCGGTGGTCACCCGCTGATCGTCTCGCGCCCGGGCCTCGGCTGCCTCCGCCTCGGCGAGGCGCTCGGCCTGACGGGCCCGCTCGATCATCAGGCCCTCGCGCTCGGCCTGCGCCCGCTCGCGCTCGCGGGCCTGCTCATCCAGGCGACGGGCGATCGCCTCGCGCTCGTGATCCAGCCGCCGGGTCTCGTCGCCAAGCCGGGCGATGCTCTCGTCGCGCTGGTCGATCTCACGACGGGCCCGATGAAAGCGGTCGGCCGCCACGCGTGCGGCCTCACGAGCGGCCTCCAGTGCCTCACGGGCCGACTCCTGTCGTTCGACGGCCTGGTTGCGGCGCTGATCGGCCTCGGCCACGGCCTCGGCCGCCGCATCGCGCTCGGCCTCGAGCCGTGACTGCTCCCGGCGGGCGGCCTCCCGTTCCTCGGACTCGGCGGCCGCGCGGGCCTCGAGCTTCTCGACGGTCTGTTTCAGGCGCTCGAGGCGTTCACCGAGATGCCGGTCCGCCAGGCGCGCCGACTCGAGAGCGCGCGCCTGCTTGTCGCGTTCTTGGCGTGCGGCCTCGACGGCCTTGCGGTCGGCCTCGAACCGCCGCCGGCTCTCGTCCAGTGCCGTCTCGGCCTGTTCCAGTGAGACCTCGGCCTGCGTGATCCCCTCCTCGAGTTCGCGGCGACGGGCCAGGTGGGCCAGGTGGGTCGCGGCGCCCGCGTTGCCGCTGCGCCCCAGCCAGTGCCGCCCGACCCACCAGCCGGCCGGGGTGATCAGGAACTCGCCGGTCGCCAATGACGGGCGGCGGGCCAAGGCGGCATCCAGGTCCTCGACCGGCCGCCCCGGAAAGTCGCGCACGCGCTCGGCAAGCCAATCGGGATCGCGACCCGCCTGTGCCTCCAGCCACCAACCACCGGCGCCTTCCATCTCGTGGAACCGGTCGATCTCGGCGGCCACCATCGCATCGAGGTCCTCGACCATCTCGGCCTCCAGCGCCTCGCCCAGTGCATGACCGACCCAGGGCTCGCGGATATCGGCCTCGACCAGCCGCTCGACCAGTCGCGGCCCCGACGGACCGTCTGAATCTTGCGGCGCATGCGCCGCAAGCAATCGATCGAGGGCCTGCTGCTCGGCGGTGAGCCCATCGTGCACGTGACGCGCCTGGCGCCGAGCCTCATCCTTTTCGTTCAGGACGGCCTCGCTGGCCTCGACGGCCGCCACCGCCTCGTCATGGTCGCGTTCGATCGCCTTGATGGCTGTCTCGGCCGCCTCGACCTCGCCAGCGCGTTGCACGCGCTCGCGTTCCAGTTCGGCCCGTTCCTCACGCGCCCGACCCAGCTCGGCGGCGGCCGGGGCGGATTCGAGTCGCCGGTATTCGCGCGCCACGGCATCAAGACGCTCGCCGAGCCGCGCCTGCTCACGCTGCGGGCCAATACGCGCCTCGGCGGCGGTCATCGCCTCGCGGCGCAGTGAGTCGAGTTCGGCTTCGGCGATCGAGCGATGATCGCGGGCACGCTCGTGGGCGGCAGCGAGGTCATCGAGGGAGGCACGGGTGTCGCGCTGCTCGGTAATCAGGCGCTCACGGCGGGCCTCGGCCTCGCGGCGTTCGGCCTCGCGGCGTTCGGCGGTCTCCCGGTCGTGGTGCGCCTGCCGATCAAGCCCCTCAAGCCGGGCGTCGAGCTCGGCCTGGCGCGTGGTGACGGCATTGAGGTCGTTGGCCAGCCGGTACTTCTCGGCCGACAGCTCGGCCAGCCGCTCTCCGGCGGCCTGCAGGGCGCGTTCGGCCTCGTCCTGGGCCGCCTCGGCGGCGGAAACTCGCGCCTCGCAGGCCGCCTCGGTCTCGCCGGTGTCGGCGACGATCCGGTCGAGACGCTGACGCTCCTCGCGGGCCTGGATCAGGGCGACGGCCGCGGTCTCGACCTGGCGGCGGCGACGCACGGTGGATAGCTCGCGATATCGCCGCGCGGAGCGGGCCTGACGGGCGAGCGTGGCCTCCTGGCGCTCGAGCTCGGCGGCAATGTCGTTGAGCCGCGACAGATTTTCCTCGGTGTGACCGATGCGATTGGCCGTCTCGCGGCGGCGCTCGCGGTAGACCGAGATGCCGGCGGCCTCCTCGAGGTAGCCGCGCAACTCGTCGGGCTTGGCGTCGACGATGCGGTTGACCTGCCCCTGCTCGATCACCGAGTAGGAGCGCGCGCCCACGCCGGTGCCGAGAAACAGGTCGACCACGTCGCGGCGACGCACGCGGGTGTTGTTGATCTCGTAGCGGGACTGGCCGTCGCGGTCGAGGCTGCGCCGGACCGTCAGCTCGTTGTAGGCGGCAAAGGGGCCGTGGATACGGCGCTCGCGGTTGTCGAAGGTCAGCTCGACCACGGCGCGACTGGCCGCAGCCCGCTCGCCACTGCCGGCAAAGATCAGGTCATCGAGGGCCTGACCGCGCAGGTGGCGGGCAGAGGATTCGCCCATTACCCAGCGCAGGGCATCGATCAGGTTGGATTTGCCACAGCCGTTGGGCCCGACGATCGCCAGGGTATTCGCCGGCAGGCGGATCTCGGTGGGCGAGGCGAACGACTTGAAGCCGGCGAGGTACAGGCGGGTCAGGCGCATGCAGCAACCACCTGCCACTGTGGGAACGGGCCTCGCCCGGGAAGGCGGCACCAGCCGCCCCCGTCGAGGCTTTGTGTCAGACCGATGCGGGGACACGCGCCAAAGGCGCGTTTCGCTTGCAAGGCAAGCTCGCACTGGGGCGGTCCCGACGTCTTTGCGGCTATTTTCCCTGAGGGAGCGGGCCTTGCCCGCGAAGGCAGCGCGAGCGGCCGTCCCGGTTCGAGCGATGCCGACAGACAATAACGCAGGCACTCGCCTGACGGCGCATGTCGCTTGCGGGGCACGCTCCCACCGGAGAGGTGGAAGCCGTGATCGGCCGCACCGGTCGGCAAGGGCCGGCTCGGGGCCTTATAATCCGTCCCCCGGTTAAACGCCCCGCTCACCATTTCATCTGCCGCAACAGGACACGCTTCCATGTCGACGCAACCCCGCAAGACACTCGAAACCTTCCCCAACCCGCATCCGGAACGCGACTATACCATTCACATGGAAGTGCCCGAGTTCACCTGCCTGTGCCCCAAGACCGGCCAGCCGGACTTCGCCACCATCCTGATCGATTTCGTGCCGGACCAGCAGTGCGTCGAGCTCAAATCGCTGAAGATGTACATGTGGTCGTTCCGCGAGGAAGGCGGCTTTCACGAGGCGATGACCAACCGCATCGCCGACGACATCGTCAACGCGATCAACCCGCGCTTTCTGCGCCTGACCGGCCGCTGGAACGTGCGCGG
>JAGXGL010000026.1 GCA_024636755.1 Guyparkeria sp.
CGAGGTACAGGGCCTCGAGCACCTGCCCAAGGAAGGTGGCAGTGTCGTACTGGCCAAACACCAGTCGACCTGGGAAACGATGTACCTGCCCACGGTGCTGCGACTGGCGGCCTTCGTGCTCAAGCGCGAATTGCTGCGCATCCCCATCTTCGGCCAGGGCCTCCAGGGTATCGGGGCCATTGCCATCGATCGCGCCGCCGGGCGCCAGGCCCTGGAACAGGTCATGGAGAAGGGGGCGGCGGCGCTTGCCCAAGGTCGCGATGTGGTGATTTTCCCCGAGGGCACCCGCACCCGACCGGGCGCTCGGCCGCACTATCGGATCGGCGGCGCCAAGCTGGCCGTCCATGCGCGGGCCACCGTGATCCCCGTGGCCATCGATTCCGGCTGTCTCTGGCCCAAGCAAGGCTTTCTCATGCGCCCCGGCACGATCCACGTCGTCTTCGGTCCGCCAATCGAGACCGAGGGGCGCACCGCCAGCGAGGTCAACGCGATCGCCCAGGACTGGATTGAAACCAAGCAGGAAGAACTCTACGAACGATATGGCTGCCCGACCCGACTTCCAGACACTGCTCGATGATGCCCAGGCCCGCATTCAGAATCTCGACACGCCCACGGAGGGGCTGAAGGGAAGGCTCGCCGAGCACCCGCGCCTCGCACTGCGGGAACACCACGCCGTCGGCGGCGGCTGCATCGCCGATGCCGCCCGCCTGGACACCGATGCCGCCCCACTGTTCATCAAGACCCATGCCGACCGGGGTGACGACATGTTCCCGGCCGAGGCGCGCGGGCTCGAGGCACTGGGCGAGCGCATCCGCACCCCGCAGGTCATCGCCGCCGGCAGCGTCGACGGCACCGCCTACCTGCTGCTTGAATGGCTCGATCTCGGCCCCGTCAATGACGCCGCACTGGGCGAGGCGCTGGCCGAATTGCACAGCGAGGCCCAGCCGGCCTTCGGCTGGCCGGAAGACAATTTCATCGGTGCGATGCCACAGCTCGGCGGCGACGATGACGACTGGGCCCGCTTCTACGGCCAGCGTCGCCTGATGCCGCAGCTGGACTGGGCGGCCGAGCGCGGCCTGGGCGGCCGGACCATCGACGCCGGCCATGAACTGGTCGAGGCGCTGGCCGCCTTCTTCACCGACTATCGCCCCTACCCGGCCCTGATCCACGGCGACATGTGGGGCGCGAATCACGGCGCGCTGACCGACGGCACCCCGGTGCTGTTCGACCCGGCCACCTACCGCGCCGACCGCGAGGCCGAGATCGCCATGACCGAGCTGTTCGGCGGCTTTGCTCCGAGCTTCTATCGCGCCTACCAGGCGCATCTGCCGCTCGACCCCGGCTACCGAGTACGCAAGACGCTCTACAACCTCTACCACGTCCTCAACCACTTCAACCTGTTCGGCGGCGGCTACGGTAGTCGCGCCGACGGCATGATCCGGCAGTTGCTCGCTGAAATCCGATAAAAGACGTGACCATGACGAAGCAAACCCCCAGCGCACTCATCACCGGCAACAGCACTGGTCTCGGGCTGGGCTTGAGCCACGCCCTGCTCGATCGCGACTACCGGGTGTTCGGCTGCAGCCGACGCGGCTGCGCGGCCCTGAGTGATCGGGTGGTCGACGTGCGCTGCGACCTCTCCGACCTCGACGCGATCGACCAAGCCATGGAGCAATTGCTGGCCGGCGTCGATCATCTCGAGCTGGTGGTGCTGAATGCGGGCATCTTGGGCGAGATCGAGGACCTGAGCGGCGTGTCGGTCGAGCGACTGCGCGAACTCATGGATATCAACGTCTGGGCCAACAAGGTGATCCTCGACTGGTTGCTGGCATCGAATATCGCCGTCGACCAGATCGTCGCGATCTCCTCGGGTGCCGCGGTGCTGGGCAATCGTGGTTGGGGTGGCTATGCGCTATCGAAGGCGACACTGAACATGCTCTGCCGCCTATACGCGCACGAGTTCCCCGATACTCACGTGGCGGCGATCGCCCCGGGCCTGATCGACACCCGCATCATCGACACGCTCTGCGAGCTGTCGGACACCGAGCGCTTTCCCGCCCTCGAACGGATCCACGCCGCCCGGGACGCGGATGTGCTCCCGTCGCCGGCCGCCGCGGCCGAACGGATTCTCGGGGCATTGCCGGGACTCAGGGACTTCGAGAGTGGCAGTTTCGTCGACCTGCGCCAGATCCTTGCCCCGCAGGAGTACGAGGCGTTGATGGCCGCGCGCCACCGTCCGGCTGGATGAAAGACAACCCGCCCCAAGACACAAGACACTCAAAAAGCGAAAAGCCCCACCGGGAACCCGGCGGGGCTTTTCTGATGTGGCGGAGAGAGAGGGATTCGAACCCTCGAAGGGGCTATAAACCCCTTACTCCCTTAGCAGGGGAGCGCCTTCAGCCACTCGGCCACCTCTCCAACAAGCGCCGCATGGTAGCGGCTTTGGCGGCAGGAATCAATGCCGCCGAAACGCGGCTCGTCTCCTCATCGCGCCATTCGGCCGAACCCTCCAGGGCGCAGCCAAACCGCGGCACCTAGGAACGAACGACGACCGGAAACCGGTGCAAACGGCAAGCAGTGAAGCGGTCGTGACGGGACTACCTCAGTTCGAGGAGTCGTCTTCGCCACCCTGCTCCGTCTCGCTCTTGATGCGCTGGTAGATTTCCTCGCGATGCACGGAGACATCCTTGGGCGCATCAATACCGATTCGGACCTGGTTTCCCTTGATGCCGAGCACCGTGATGGCGACGTCGTCGCCGATGCGCAGCACCTCACCAATGCGGCGAGTCAAAATCAACATATCTGGTCACTCTCTGTGTTTTGCGGCCCCCCTGTGTTCCGTCGGGGACCAAGCCGGATATTGGCCTGTGAACCGTCGATCAGCTCAAGGATACCTCCGGGGTATCCAGTTCGAAGGCGTCGTGCAGGGCACGCACCGCCAGCTCCAGGTACTTGTCGTCAATCACCACGGAGATCTTGATCTCGGAGGTGGCAATCATGCGGATGTTGATCTTTTCCTCGGCCAACACCCGGAACATCTTCGAGGCAATGCCGGCGTGCGAGCGCATGCCCACACCCACCAGCGAGATTTTGACGATGTTGTGGTTGCCGGAGACCTCGCGCGCGTCGAGCTCTTCGGCGGTCGTGCGCATCAGGTTCAGGGCCTTGTCGAAGTCGTTGCGATGCACCGTAAACGTGAAGTCGGTGGTGTCATCGGCCCCGATGTTCTGCAGGATCATGTCGACTTCGATGTTGGCCTCGCCGATCGGGCCGAGGATCTTGTAGGCAATCCCGGGGCTGTCCGGCACGCCCTTGATGGTCAGCTGGGCCTCGTCCTTGTGGAACGCGATCCCGGAAATTACTGGTTCTTCCACGCCGTCTTCCTCCAGGGTAATCAGGGTGCCGGGGCCGTCCTGGAACGAGGACAGCACCCGCATGGGCACGTTGTACTTGCCGGCAAATTCCACCGAGCGGATCTGCAGTACCTTCGAGCCCAGGCTGGCCATCTCCAGCATTTCCTCGAAGGTGATCCGATCGAGCCGGCGCGCCTTGGGCACGACCCGCGGATCGGTCGTATAGACGCCGTCGACGTCGGTATATATCTGGCACTCGTCGGCCTTGAGCGCCGCGGCCAGGGCCACCGCCGAGGTATCCGACCCGCCCCGACCGAGCGTGGTGATCTGGCCGTGCTCGTCCACGCCCTGAAAGCCGGCGACCACGACCACGCGACCGGCATCCAGGTCACCGCGGATCCTGTCGGTATCGATCGACTGGATACGGGCCTTGGTGTGGGTACTATCGGTCAGGATGCGCACCTGCGCCCCGGTATAGGAGCGCGCCTCTTGGCCGCGCGCCTGCAGGGCCATGGACAACAGCGCAATGGTGACCTGCTCGCCGGTGGCGACGAGCGTGTCGAGCTCCCGCGGGGTCGGCTCGGCCTGAATCTCGTTGGCCATGCCGATCAGGCGATTGGTCTCGCCGCTCATCGCCGAGACCACGACGACCACCGAGTCGCCATTGGCAACCGACCGCTGCACGCGCTCGGCGACCGACTGGATACGCTCGACCGTACCGACCGAGGTACCGCCATATTTCTGTACGATTAACGCCATATTGTGGTTTCCTTGGCACCGAATACCGGATGCCAGCTCCTTGTCGCTGACGTGAGAAAGTCAAAGCAGCCGGGCAGTATAAACTGCCCGCTTGACTTTTTCACCCGCCAGCCGGCTCTCCGGAAAGTTCGACAAGCAACCAGCACCCCGGGTTCATTTCAACTGCTCAGCCGCCCAGGCGCGTGCCGCGGACAGGGCCTCGGCGAGGCGCTCTGGCTGGCTGCCGCCCGCCTGTGCCATGTCCGGTCGACCGCCGCCCTTGCCGCCCACCTCGGCGGCGGCGACGTTGACCCAGTCGCCCGCCTTGAAGGTCTTGGTCAGGTCCTTCGACAGCCCGGCCACCAGGCGCACCTTGCCGTCATCGACGGTGCCCAGCAGGATCGCGGCGGTACCCAGCTTGTCGCGCAACTTGTCCATGCTCTCGCGCAGCGCGCCGGCATCCGCACCGGGCAACTCGGCGACCAGCACCTTGGCCGAGCCGATGGTCTCGGCACTGTCGGCCAGCTCGTCACCGCTGGCCGAGGCCAGTTCGGCCTTGAGCTTGGCCAGCTCGCGCTCGAGCTGACGGGAACGCTCCAACATCTGCGCCACCCGATCGGCCGCCTCGGTCTTCGGGCCACGCAGCAGTTCGGCAATCTCGCCCACCGTCTGGTCGGCGCGTTCGGCCTCGGCCAGCGCCGCCGCCCCGGTGACCGCCTCGATGCGGCGCACGCCGGAGGCCACGCCGGATTCGGCCAGAATTTTGAACAGGCCGATATCACCGCCACGGCGGGCATGCGTGCCACCGCAGAGCTCCATCGAAAACGGCCCCATGGTGACCACGCGCACGGTGTCACCGTATTTTTCGCCGAACAGCGCCATGGCACCGGCGGCACGCGCCTCATTGATCGCCATCTCGCGGGTCTCGACCGCGTGGTTTTCGCGGACCTGGGCGTTGACCAACCGTTCGATCTCGCGCAATTGCTCGCGGGCGACCGGCTTGTCGTGAGAGAAGTCAAAGCGCAAGGTCTCGGGACCGACGCGCGAGCCCTTCTGCTGGACGTGATCCCCCAGCACCTCGCGCAACGCGGCGTGCAGCAGGTGCGTGGCGGAGTGATTCAGGCGGATCTCGGCCCGCCGGTCGGCATCAATGTGCGCACTGACCGCATCACCGGTGGCCAAGTGCCCGTCGGTGAGCGTGCCGTGGTGCAGGAAGATACCGCCCTGCTTCTGGGTGTCGTGCACGACGAAGCGGCCCTGCGCCGATTCGATCACGCCGCTGTCGCCCACCTGGCCACCGGATTCGGCGTAGAACGGCGTGCGGTCGAGCGCCACCACGCCATCCTGGCCGGCCTCAAGCGCGGCGGCCTGACCGCCCTCGCGGGCGACCGCGACTACCTTCGCCTCGAGCGCCTCGTGCTCGTGGCCGGTGAACACGGTCGGCTCGTCCGTGCCGATCTTGATCGTCTCGGCGGTGAAATGGCTGGCCGCGCGCGACTGGGCGCGACGCTCGGCCATTTCCCGCTCGAAGCCGGCCTCGTCCACCGACAAGCCGCGCTCGCGGGCAATATCGGCGGTCAGGTCGAACGGAAAACCGTGGGTGTCGTAGAGCTTGAAGGCGGTCTCGCCGTCGATGGTGCCGCCGGCCGACAACCCGGCGACCGCCTGCTCGAGCACCTGCATGCCCGAGGCCAGCGTCTGCAGGAAACGCTCTTCCTCGGCGAGCAGCACACGGGCCACCTCGTCACCGACCTGGGCCAGCTCCGGATAGGCGTCGCCCATCTCTTTCACCAACGGCCGGACCAGTTGATGGAAAAACGGCCGATCCTGTCCGAGCTTGTGACCATGACGGGCCGCGCGGCGGATGATCCGGCGCAACACGTAGTCGCGACCCTCGTTGCCCGGGCGCACCCCGTCGACGATCAGAAACGCGCAGGAGCGGATGTGATCGGCGATCACCTTGAGCGAACTCGACTCGCGGTCGGTCGCGCCAGTCGCCTCGACGGCCGCGTCGATCAGGTGCTGAAACAGGTCGATCTGGTAGTTCGAGTGCACGCCCTGCATGACGGCCGCCAAGCGCTCGAGCCCCATGCCGGTATCGACCGATGGCTTGGGCAGGTCGCTCAAGGTGCCGTCGGCCGCCCGGTCGTACTGCATGAAGACGATGTTCCATATCTCGATGAAACGATCACCGTCCTCGTCCGGCGAGCCCGGCGGGCCACCGGGGATCCCCTCGCCGTGGTCGTAGAAGATCTCGGAACAGGGGCCACAGGGACCGGTGTCGCCCATCTGCCAGAAGTTGTCCGACCCGCCGCCCGGCTGGTCGCCGATACGGAGGATGCGTTCCTCGGACAGGCCGATGTCGTCACGCCAGTGGGCGTAGGCCTCGTCATCGGTCGCGTAGACGGTCACCAGCAGGCGCTCGGCGGGCAGACCGAGGGTCTGGGTCAAAAAGTCCCAGCCGTAGCGGATCGCCTCGCCCTTGAAGTAGTCGCCGAAGCTGAAATTGCCCAACATCTCGAAAAAGGTGTGGTGCCGGGCGGTGTAACCGACGTTCTCGAGATCGTTGTGCTTGCCGCCGGCGCGCACGCAGCGCTGCACCGAGACCGCGCGCGGGTTGGCGCGCCTCTCCTGGCCGAGGAAGGCTTCCTTGAAGGGCACCATCCCGGCGTTGGTAAACAGGAGCGTCGGGTCATTGGCCGGAATCAACGACGCGGAGGGCACGACCTCGTGCCCTCGCTCGGCGAAGAAATCCAGGAAGGACTGACGAATCTCGGCGCTGGTTTTCATGCACGAACCATCTCGGAAAGCGGGAAGACAAAGCGCGGATTGTAGCGCAGGCGGACGCCTTTTCCGATGAATGGAGAGCCAGGCGAAATAAGCGGTTCAGAAAACGTCCTGATCGGACGCCGAATCGGGCCACCAACCGGCCAGCTCGTGGGCGAGATCGGGCGGAAAGCCGCGTCGGACAAGGTGGCGGTGTCGCCGGGCACGTTCGGGAAAATCCGCGGGCGGTTCACGAAAGCGCGCGACCAGTTGCTCGCGCGCCAGCGCTGGCCAATCCCGCGGTTCGGCCGCGAAGGCCGCGCTGGCCACCGCCTCGTCGACCCCCTGCTGGGACAACTCGTTGGTGATGCGATCCGGGCCGTAGCGCCGCGCAGACCGGGCACGGATCAGGCTTTCGGCATAACGCTGATCCGACTGCCAGCCCTCCTCGGCCAGCCGATCGAGAATCGGTTCGATTTCATCGCGGGTGAAACCCCGATCGGCCAGTTTGCGAGCGAGCTCCCGCCGACTGTGCTCGCGCCGGGCGAGCAAGCCGACGGCACGCTTCTCGCAATCGAGCAGGCGGCGTTTCTCCTCGTCCACGGGACGTGGTCGACCTTACGAGGTCTCGTCGACCGGCGTGTCGTTGGCCTCGACCTCGGTCTCGGCCACGGCCGGCTTGGGCATCATGATCTCGCGCACCTGGACCTCGATCTCCTCGGCCATCTTGGGGTTCTCGGCGAGGAACTGGCGCGCGTTGTCCTTGCCCTGGCCGATGCGGGTATCGCCATAGGAGTACCAGGCGCCGGCCTTCTGGATGATGCCGTGCTTGGCGCCCAGGTCGACGAGCTCGAGCAGGTGCGAGATGCCCTCGCCGTAGAGGATGTCGCAATCGACCACCTTGAACGGCGGCGCCATCTTGTTCTTAACCACCTTGATGCGGGTCTGGTTGCCGATGATCTCCTCGCCCTTCTTCACCGCGCCAACGCGGCGGATGTCGAGGCGCACGGAGGCATAGAATTTGAGCGCGTTGCCACCGGAGGTGGTCTCCGGGCTGCCGTAGGTGACACCGATCTTCATGCGGATCTGGTTGATGAACATCACCATGCAGTTGGTGCGCTTGATGTTCCCGGACAGTTTGCGCAGCGCCTGACTCATCAGACGCGCCTGCAGACCGACGTGGCTGTCGCCCATCTCGCCCTCGATCTCGGCCTTGGGCACCAGGGCGGCGACCGAGTCGATCACGACCACGTCGACCGCACCGGACCGGACCAGCATGTCGGCGATCTCCAGTGCCTGCTCGCCGGTGTCCGGCTGGCTGACCAGCAGGTCGTCGACGTTCACGCCCAGTTTCTCGGCATAGCCCGGGTCCAGCGCGTGCTCGGCGTCGATAAAGGCGCAGGTGCCACCTTCCTTTTGCGCCTGGGCGATGGTCTGCAGGGTCAACGTGGTCTTGCCCGAGGACTCCGGCCCGTAGATCTCGATCACCCGGCCACGCGGCAACCCGCCGATGCCGAGCGCGGCATCCAGCGAGATCGAGCCGGTGCTGATGACAGGGACATTCCGTCGCCCCTCGTCGTTCATGCGCATCACGGCCCCTTTGCCGAACTGACGTTCGATCTGCGACAGGGCGGCGCCTAGCGCCTTCTTGCGATTCTCATCCATCGGTCAACTCCCAACCCTTCGGGCTTGAAATGCAGACATTGAAAGGCGGCCGACCTCCCTGCCGGCCACCATGAAAACTGGCTTCGATCAGGCCGCGGACAGGACCGCTCGGATCCGCTCGATGGCCTCGCGCAACGCCTTCAGGCTGGTTGCGTAGCTCAGGCGAACGTGGCCTGGGGCGCCGAAGGCCGACCCCGGCACCACGGCCACACCGGCCTTCTCGAGCAGGTGCTCGGCAAAGGCGACGTCGTCATCGATGCCCAGCGCCTTCATGGCCGCCGAGACGTCCGGAAAACTGTAGAAGGCGCCCTGCCCCGGCAGGCAGGTGACGCCCGGCAGGTCGTTGAGCGCCTCGACCACGTAGTCGTGGCGCTCGCGGAAGGCGGCCACCATGGCATCGATTTCCGACTGGTCGCCGGCAATCGCCTCGCAGGCCGCCTTCTGGGCGATCGAGCAGGCACCCGAGGTGCTCTGCGACTGGATCACCTTCAGCGCCTTGATCAGGTCGGCGGGGCCGGCGGCGTAGCCGATCCGCCAGCCGGTCATGGCGTAGGCCTTGCTCACGCCATTGAGCACCACGGTGCGCGCGGCGAGGTCCGGCGCCACCATGGCGATGTTCGAGAACGGCTCGTCGGCCCAGAGGATCTTCTCGTACATGTCGTCGGTGGCGATCACGATGTCGGGGTGATCGCGCAGGACGTCCGCCAACTGGGCCCAGTCCTCGCGGGTGTAGGCCACGCCAGTCGGATTCGAAGGGCTGTTGAGCATCACCAGACGGGTCTTGTCGGTGATTGCAGCCGCCAGCTGGCTCGGGGTCATCTTGAAACCCTGCTCCTGGCCGGCCGAGACGATCACCGGCTCGCCGCCCGCCAGCCGCACCATGTCCGGGTAGGAGACCCAGTAGGGGGCGGTGATGATGGCCTCGTCGCCCGGATTGAGCACGGCCTGGCAGAGATTGAAGATGCTCTGCTTGCCTCCGGTGGAGACGATGATCTGATCCAGACCGTATTCGAGCCCCTGATCGTTCTTGAGCTTGTCGGCGATCGCCTGGCGCAGCTCGACGATGCCCTCGACCGCGGTGTAGCGGGTAAAGCCGTCGCGGATCGCCTGGATGCCCGCCTCACCGATGTGCTTTGGGGTATCGAAGTCCGGCTCGCCGGCACCGAGGCTGATGATGTCGCGGCCGGCGGCACGCAGTTCGGCGGCCTTGGCCGTGACGGCAAGTGTCGGTGAGGGACGGACCCGGCGGACCCGGTCGGAAAGGTTCATGACGGCAGCTGACTCCCTGGTGGGCGTTCGCCGGCGGGGGCGGGAACACCGGACCACATTGAAATGATTTCGGTCGGCATTTTACCGGAAACGCGGGGCGGTTTCGACGGGAGCAACCAGGGACGCGACCGCCTCAGGTAGCGGACGCCAGTCGCTGGCGCCGGAACTCGAACAGGCAGACGGCCGAGGCCACCGACACGTTCAGGCTCTCGACACTCGGCGCCATCGGGATATGGATCAGCTGGTCGCAGCGTTCACGGGTCAGGCGGCGCAGGCCACCGCCCTCGGCACCCATTACCAGGGCGACCGGCTCGCAGGCGAAATCGCTCTCGTAGAGCGAGACCGGACCCTCACCGGCCGCCCCGACGATCCACAGGCCACGCGCCTTGAGATCGGCCAGGGTGCGGGACAGGTTGGTCACTTGAAAGAAGGGCAGACGCTCGGCCGAACCGGCAGACGTCGTGCGGGCGGCGGGCGTCAGGCCGCAGGCCCGGTCCTTCGGCGCAATCACCGCGAGCACCCCGGCCGCCTCGGCAGCGCGCAGACAGGCACCCAGATTGTGCGGATCGGTGACGCCATCAAGGACCAGCAGCAGGGGCGCGTGATCGGCACTGTCGAGCAACGCGGCGAGATCCTGCTCGTCACCGGCCTGACTCAGAGCCACGAGTGCCGCAACCCCCTGGTGTCGCAAGGACCGGCCATCGCCGCGCAGCTTGTCGAACCAGGGCTCGTCGCGCGACTCCACCGTGACACCGGCCCGCTCGGCAAGCGCTTGCAAACGGCGGACGCGGCGATCATCCCGGCCCGACAGAGCGACCCGCTCGACGCGTTCCGGGCGCTCGCGCAGGGCGGCCTCGACGGCGTGAAAACCGCCGATCCAGCTCGGCTCTCGGGTACGGGTCATCGCGGCGGCGATCAGTCGGGCGAGCCCGTGGACGCATCCCCGGACTTCTTGCCCTTGTTCTCGACCTGGCTTTCAGCCCGGCCCTCGCCATCGCCCTCGCCATCGCCCTGGCCCTCACCCTGACCACCACCGTCACCCCCATCCTGGGGCTTGCGGCGGCGACGGCGACGCGGGCGGCGTTTCTTGCCACCACCGCTGCCCTCGCCCTCGTCACCGGACTTGTCATCCGAGCCCTCTGGGCTTTTCTCCGGACTCTCCGGGCTTTTCGAGGACTTGTCCTCGTCGCTGCCCAAATCGCCACTCGACTGATCCTTGCCGTCGGTGACGTCGTCGTCATCCGGCAGCATGAAGTCGATCTTGCGTTCGTCCAGATCAACGCGCGCGACCCGCACGTGGATGGTGTCGTTGAGCGAGTAGGTCTTGCCGCTGCGCTCGCCCTTGAGCGAGACGGTCACCGGATCAAAGTGGTAGAAATCGCGCTTGAGGGCGGTGATGTGCAGCAAGCCGTCGACGTAGAAGTCCTTGAGCTGAACAAACAGACCGAAGCCCAGCACGGAGGCCACGCGCCCCTCGTAGACGTCGCCCACCTTGTCGAGCATGAACTCGCACTTGAGCCAGTCGGTGGCATCACGCGTTGCCTCGTCGGCGCGTCGCTCGTTGTTCGAGCAATGCTGGCCGATCAGCAACATCTCCTCGTGGCTGTACGGGAACTCCTCGGCGGCCCCGGTACGCAATATGTGCCGGATGGCGCGATGAACCATCAGGTCGGGGTAGCGGCGGATCGGCGAGGTGAAGTGCGCGTAATGCTCGTGAGCCAGGCCGAAGTGACCCAGGTTGTCGGGTGCGTAGACCGCCTGCTGCAGTGAGCGCAACAGCAACGTCTGGACGGTGGCAAAGTCCGGACGACCCTTCGCTTCGGCGATCAGGGCGTTGAAGTCGGCCGGGGTCGGCTTTTCGCCACCACCGAGTGTCAACCCCTTCTCCTTGAGCGCGGCACGCAGGTCGTCGATCTTCTCGGCGCCCGGGCGATCGTGCACCCGGTAGAGCGACGGGATCTTGCGACGGGCGAGGAAGCGACCGGCGGCGACGTTCGCCGCGATCATGCACTCCTCGATGATCTTGTGCGCGTCGTTGCGCTCGTAGGGCACGATCGCCTCGATCTTGCGGTTCTCGCCGAAGACGATCTTGGTCTCGATGGTGTCGAAGTCGATCGCCCCGCGGGACTCGCGCTCGGCGCGCAGCACCTTGTAGAGCGAATGCAGCGCCTCGACCGGCTTGATCACGTGGGCGAACTTGTCGCGCTCTTCCTGATCGTTGTCGAGCACCATGGCCGCGACGTTGTCGTACGTCAGGCGCGCGTGGCTCTTCATCACGCCCTCGAAGAAGCGCGAGCGGATGATCTGGCCCTGGCTGTTGATCAGCATCTCCGCGCACAGGCAGAGGCGATCCACGTCCGGGTTCACCGAACACAGGCCATTCGAGAGGATCTCGGGCAGCATCGGCACCACGCGACCCGGGAAGTAGACCGAGGTCCCGCGGCGGAAGCCTTCCTCGTCGAGCGCCGAGCCGATGCGCACGTAATGCGAGACGTCGGCGATCGCCACCAGCAGGCGAAAGCCCTTCGGGGTCGGCTCACAGAAGACCGCGTCGTCGAGGTCCTTGGAATCCGAGCCGTCGATGGTCACCAGCGGCACATCACGCAGGTCGACCCGGCCGACCTTGTCTTGCTCGGCGACCTGGTCGCTCATGTGCTCGATGTGACGCTCGACCTCTTCCGGCCACTCATGGGGAATACCATGGGCGCGGATGGCGACGTCGATCTCCATGCCCGGCGACATGTGATCGCCCAGCACCTCGATGACCTTGCCGACCGGCTTGTGCCGCTGGGTAGGCTGCTCGACCAGCGCGACCCGGACGATCTGGCGGTCGGTCGCCCCACCGAGCGCCTCCATCGGGATCAGCACGTCCTGGGTCATGCGGGTGTTGTCAGGGATGACGAATGCCACGCCGGCCTCGATCACCAGGCGACCGACGATCTCGGCATTGGCCCGTTCGATCACCTCGACCAGTGCGCCCTCGGGACGGCCACGGCGGTCCTCGCCGACCACCTGCACCACGGCGCGGTCGCCGTGCAGCAGGGCGCGCATCACGCGCGGCGAGAGGAAGACGTCGTTGCCGCCCTCGTCGGGCACCAGGAAACCGAAGCCGTCGCGGTGACCGATGACCCGGCCACGCACCAGCTCGGCCTTGGTCACCGGCACGTAGCCGCCGCGGCGATTGCGAATGGCCTGGCCATCGCGCTCCATGGCGCGCAGGCGCCGGCGGAGGCCTTCGATGCGCTCCTCGTCACCGTCGTAGTCAAGCTCAGTGATCAGCCGGTTGAGCGTGATCGGGCCGTCCTGCTTGCCCAGCAGGTCGAGCAGGAACTCGCGACTGGCCACGGGGTTGTCGTATTTCTCGGCCTCGCGCGGCGCGTTCGGGTCTTCGAGGTTTGAATCGGTCATGGATACCTGAAAAGTGCGTCTGGAAAGTCGCTCGCCAAACACGGCCGCAAATCAACGAGAAATCTTGCGGCTTCAGCGAGGGATATAGCCGGGCATCATAAAGCAAAAGCCGTCGGAAAGCCGAGGGTCAACCCTATATACTCCCACCCCATGTCAGAACACCGTTTCCAGATCGCAACAGACTACCAGCCGGCCGGCGACCAGCCGCGCGCCATCGAGACCCTCGTCGGGGGTCTCAACGACGGGCTGATGCACCAGACCCTGCTCGGGGTGACCGGCTCGGGCAAGACCTTCACGATGGCCAACGTCATCCACGACGTGCAGCGCCCGGCACTGGTGCTGGCACCCAACAAGACGCTGGCCGCGCAGCTCTACGGCGAGCTCAAGGGGTTCTTCCCGCACAACGCGGTGGAGTACTTCGTCTCCTACTACGACTACTACCAGCCCGAGGCCTACGTCCCCGCCTCGGACACCTTCATCGAGAAGGACGCCTCGGTGAACGAGCACATCGAGCAGATGCGCCTATCGGCCACCAAGGCCCTGTTCGAACGGCGCGACGTCATCATCGTCGCCACCGTCTCGTCGATCTACGGCCTGGGCGACCCCGAGGCCTACCTCAAGATGATCCTGCACCTGGTGCGCGGCGAGCAGGTCAGCCAGCGCCAGATTGTTCGGCGGCTCGCGGAGATGCAGTACACCCGCAACGACATGGAGTTTCGTCGCGGCACCTACCGGGTACGCGGCGACGTGATCGACATCCACCCGGCCGAGGCCGATGACGAGGGCGTGCGCATCGAGCTGTTCGACGACGAGATCGAGCAGATCACGCTGTTCGACCCGCTCACCGGACAGATGCGCCGCCGGGTCCCGCGCTACACCGTCTACCCCTCCTCGCACTACGTCACGCCGCGTGGGCGCCTGCTCAACGCGATCGAGCAGATCAAGGTCGAACTCGACGAGCGCCTCAAGGATCTCGAATCCCAGAACAAGCTGGTCGAGGCGCAGCGTCTGGCCCAGCGCACCCGCTTCGACATCGAGATGATCCAGGAGCTCGGCTACTGCAACGGCATCGAGAACTACTCGCGCTACCTGTCGGGCCGTCGGACGGGCGAGCCGCCGCCCTGTCTGTACGACTACCTGCCGGCGGATGCGCTGTTGATCATCGACGAGTCGCACGTGACCGTCCCGCAGCTGGGCGGCATGTACAAGGGCGATCGCTCGCGCAAGGAAACGCTGGTGAATTTTGGCTTCCGGCTGCCCTCGGCAATGGACAACCGCCCCTTGAAGTTCGAGGAATTCGAGCGCCTGATGCCGCAGACGGTCTACGTTTCGGCCACGCCCGGAGCCTACGAGGAGGCGCATGCCGATCAGATCGCCGAACAGGTGGTCCGCCCGACCGGGCTGGTCGATCCGCAGATCGAGGTCCGCCCGGTAACCAGCCAGGTCGACGACCTGCTCTCCGAGATCCGGCTGCGCGCCGAGAAGAATCAACGGGTGCTGGTCACCGTGCTGACCAAGCGCATGGCCGAGGATCTGACCGACTACCTGATGGAGCACGACGTGCGGGTGCGCTACCTGCACTCGGACATCGATACCGTCGAGCGTGTCGAGATCATCCAGGACCTGCGCCTGGGCGAATTCGACGTCCTGGTGGGCATCAATCTGCTTCGAGAGGGACTCGACATCCCCGAGGTGTCGTTGGTCGCCATCCTGGACGCCGACAAGCAGGGCTTCTTGCGCTCGGAGCGCTCGCTGATCCAGACCATCGGGCGGGCGGCGCGCAACCTCGAGGGCCGGGCCATCCTGTACGGCGACACCATCACGGACGCCATGCGCAAGGCGATCGACGAAACCGACCGCCGCCGCGAGAAACAGGTGGCGCACAACCAGGCGATGGGCATCACGCCGCGCGGAATCGAGAAGAGCGTCGAGGACATCCTCCAGGCGGGCGACTCCCGTATCCCGGGGGCCCGACCGGGTCGCAAGCGCCGACAGGCCGACAATGTTGCCGAGGGCAGTGGTGATTACGCCACCCTGTCGCCGGACCAGGCCGCCAAGCGCATGAAGACCCTCGAGGCCGACATGCACCGCCATGCCCGCGACCTGGAGTTCGAGGCCGCTGCCCAGTCACGTGACGAATTGCACAAGCTCAAGGAGGCGTTCTTCGGCGCAACCGAGCCGGGTTACAGCGACGACTAACGAAACGATCGACTGAACGCGACGCACGAAAAAGGCCGGCCCCACCAGGGACCGGCCTTACTTACTGCGTGCGAAAGCGCGGAGCGATTAACCGCCCTGGCCACCTTGGCGCATCTTCATCGCTTTCTCGCGCAGTTGCTGCATTTCCTTGGACCGCTCCTCCATCTTGGAGAACAGATCCTTGGCTTGCGGATTGTTCTGCTTCATCACCTGCTCAACATCACCGCGCAATTCCTGCGCCATGCTCTGCACTTCCTCGTCCTGGAAGGCCTGCTGCTGACGCTGCTGGAATTCCTGTTGCTGCTGGCGGAACGCCTTGACCTCTTCCTCAGACGGTTGTTGCCCACCACCCTCGTACTTGGACATGGTGGCTTTCATCTCTTCGAATTGCTTCTCGGCGTCGTAGCCGCCGCTGGACATCTTCTCGGCGATCTTCGCCTGCAGCGCGTCACGCTTCTGACCCAGGTCCGGGTTGTTCTCGTAGGCTTGCTGCTCCATCTCGCTCAGTTGAGCCTGCGTCTGTTGGAGCTCCTGTTGGACCGAGCGCATCTCTTGCATCAGTTGGCGTTGCTCATCGGTCATTTCCGGCATCTGGCCCTGCGCGGGAGCGCCGCCTTGACCACCGTGCGGTGCCGCCTGACCGCCCTGCTGGGCAGCGGCCGCGCCACTGACGGCAAGCGCGGCGGAAACGCCGGCGGCCATCATGGATTTGCGCAACTTCTGGTTCCAAACGGACATGCAATCACTCCTACGTTTAAATGATTCGGCTTTGCACTGGATACGTGCCGGGTGCCGAGCCCCGGTAGAAACATGCGACCACCACACCGTGGGGAAAGTTCCCGGGTTCACCGATGGGTGGTGACGAAACACCATGCATCGTAGGAGACCCCGTGACGTGGCGCAACCACGTAACCATGCAGCGAACCGGTGGATTCCCGACCGGTTTGCTATGATTAGTCGCGATTAAAAACCAATCGGAGCAACTGAGCCATGATTGAAGAACTACAGAGCCCGCACGATTTCGAAACCACCTGCCAGCGCTTGCGTGACGCCGTGCCGGCCAACGGATTCGGACTGCTGCACACCCATGACATCCACGGCACGCTCAATGCCAAGGGCGTTGACTTCGCCCCGCAATGCCGGGTCTTCGAGGTGTGTAATCCAAAGCGTGCCGCGGAGGTCCTCGCCGTGCGGATGGACCTCGCCAACGCCCTTCCCTGCCGCATCGCCGCCTACGAACGCGACGGGAAGGTCATCGTCTCGATGATCCGCCCAACCGAGATGCTGTCGATGCTAAGCGACGACGCGGCGTTGGCCAAAGTGGCAACCGAGGTGGAACAGACCATGAACCTCATCATCAAGGAAACCGTCAGCACCTGACCCCGTCTGCCAGCCTCAGGCCAACAAAGAAAAAGCCCGCCATGATGGCGGGCTTTCTACATTCCAACAGGCACGTCGCCCGTTAGTGAGGCCACTTACTCGGCCGCGGTTTCCTCAACCACCTTTGCCGGCTCGGTGCTACGCTCGACCAGCTCGACGTAAGCCATCGGTGCCGCATCACCGGCACGGAAACCGCACTTGAGAATGCGCAGGTAACCCCCTTTGCGCTCCTTGAAGCGCGGACCGACGTCGGAGAACAGCTTGCCGACGGTGGTCTTGTTGCCCACCTTCGCAAAGGCCTGACGACGAGCGTGAACGCTGTCTTCCTTGGCCAGGGTGATCAGCGGCTCGGCGACGCGGCGCAGCTCCTTGGCCTTGGGAACCGTGGTCTTGATGACCTCGTGCTCGATCAGCGCGTTGGTGAGCGAACGCATCAGCGCTTTGCGCTGCGAGGCGTTGCGACCCAACTGCCGACCGGATTGACGATGACGCATGTCAAATACTCCAAAAAATTTCGTTCAAATCTTGGATTCGCTCAGATTCTGAAGCTCGGCCGGCGGCCAGTTCTCCAGTTTCTGCCCGAGGGACAGCCCCTGCTTGGCCAGTACGTCCTTGATTTCGGTCAAGGACTTCTTGCCAAGGTTCGGGGTCTTGAGCAATTCCATTTCCGACCGCTGGATCAGGTCGCCGATGTAATAGATGTTTTCCGCCTTGAGGCAATTTGCCGAACGAACAGTGAGCTCCAGGTCGTCGACCGGGCGCAGCAGCACCGGGTCGACCGACGGGGCCTGCTCTTCGACCGGCTCGGCCTTTTCCGCCTTGAGATCGACCAGCACCGACAATTGATCAACCAGAATGCCCGCTGCCTGACGAATCGCATCTTCAGCCGAGATCGAACCGTTGGTCTCGATATCGAGAACCAGCGAGTCGAGGTCGGTGCGTTGCTCGACACGTGCCCGCTCGACCGAGTAGGCCACGCGACGCAGCGGCGAGAATGACGCATCGATCAGCAGACGGCCGACGGTGGTTTCCTCTTCGTCACGACGCGCACTGGCCGGCACGTAACCCATGCCACGCTCGACCTTGAAGGTCATGTTCAGTTCGGCGTCGTCGCGCAGCGTGGCGATGACGTGATCCGGATTGACGATCTCGACCGAGTGATCCGCCTTGATGTCGGCGGCGGTCACGGTACCCGGACCGGTCTTTTTGATGCTCAGCACCGCCTCGTCGCGGCCGTGCATGGTGATCGACAACCCCTTGAGGTTCAGCAGGATTTCGAGCACGTCCTCCTGGACGCCCTCGAGTGCGCTGTACTCGTGGAGCGTGCCTTCGATCTCTGCCTCAGTGACGGCCACGCCCGGGATGGAGGAGAGCAGGATACGCCGCAACGCATTGCCCAGCGTGTAGCCAAACCCACGCTCCAACGGCTCCAGCACGACGCGCGCATGGGTGTCGTCGATCGTTTCCACGTCGACCAGGCGCGGCTTGAGAAGCTCTGTAGAACCCAGTTGCATTACGTACCCCCGAAAACCGTTTACTTCGAATACAGCTCGACTACGAGCGATTCGTTGATGTCCGCCGGCAATTCGTCCCGAGTCGGAACGGCCTTGAACACGCCTTCCATCTTGCTGGAATCGACCGCAACCCACGGCACGACTTCGCGTTGGGCGGCCAGTTCGAGGGAATCCTTGACGCGTTGCTGCTTCTTTGCCTTCTCGCGAACCGAGACCACATCTTCCATGGCCACCTGGTACGACGGGATGTTCACCACCTGGCCGTTGACCAGCAGGCCGCGATGGGAAACCAGTTGCCGTGCTTCGGCGCGAGTCGCACCGAAGCCCATGCGATAGGCGACGTTGTCCAGACGGCACTCGAGAATCTGCAACAGGTTCTCGCCGGTGGAGCCTTTCATTTGCGCGGCGCGCTTGTAGTAATTACGGAACTGCCGCTCGAGCACACCGTAGATACGACGCAGCTTCTGCTTTTCACGCAGCTGCAAGCCGTAGTCAGACACCTTCTGGCGACGGCCGCCGGAGCCGTGCTGGCCAGGGGCGCGATCGTGATGGCACTTGTCTTCCAGTGCGCGGACGCCGGACTTGAGGAACAAATCCGTGCCCTCGCGCCGGGCAAGCTTACAAGTTGGACCGAGATAACGAGCCATAAGTCAAATTCTCCTTACAAGCGCACCGTCAAACGCGACGCTTTTTGGGCGGACGGCAACCGTTGTGCGGGATGGGGGTGACGTCAGTGATCACGCCGACCTTGAAGCCCACGGCGTTGAGCGCGCGGATGGTCGACTCGCGACCCGGGCCGGGACCCTTGACTTCAACGTCGACGGTCTTCACCCCATATACCTTGGCTGCCTCGCCGGCACGTTCGGCCGCAACCTGTGCAGCAAACGGGGTCGACTTGCGAGAACCTCGGAAACCCGAGCCCCCGGAAGTCGCCCAGCTGAGGGTGTTGCCCTGACGATCCGTGATCGTCACGATCGTGTTGTTGAACGACGCATGGATATGCGCGACCGCGTCGGTGACGACGCGTTTTACCTTTTTACGGGCACCTTGACTTGCTTTAGCCATTAAGATCCTACTCTCGAAAGAATATTAAGCCTGATTAGCGCTTGACCAGGCGCCGCGGACCCTTGCGAGTCCGTGCGTTAGTGCGTGTGCGCTGCCCACGCAACGGCAGACCACGACGATGACGCAGGCCACGGTAACAACCAAGGTCCATCAGACGCTTGATGTTCATGGAGACGTCGCGACGCAGGTCGCCTTCGACTACATACTTGCCGACTTCCGCACGCAGGGCCTCAACCTCTGCCTCGGACAGGTCGCGCACCTTGCGATCCTCGGCCACACCGGTGGCTTCGCAGATCTGCTTGGCGCGGGTCTGGCCAACCCCATAAATGGAAGTCAGGCCAATGACCACATGTTTCTGAACGGGAATGTTGATCCCAGCAATACGTGCCATCGATATATCACCCCAAAAAAGAGCGCGAAAGCTTAACGCAACGCGCCGTCAATAGCAAACGGAAACGACGGGCCGACTGATTACAGCCCGTTCTTGAAATGTGCCTTGCGGACCAGGCTGTCGTACTGATGCGAAACCAGGTGAGACTGCACTTGGGACATGAAGTCCATCAGCACGATCACGATGATCAGCAGCGACGTACCACCAAAGTAGAACGGCACGTTCCAGTACAGGATCAAAAACTCCGGCAGCAGGCAGACCGCGGTGATGTACATCGCCCCCCAGAACGTCAGACGCGTAAGCACCTTGTCGACGTAGCGCGCCGTCTGCTCGCCCGGACGGATGCCCGGTACGAACGCGCCGGAACGCTTGAGGTTGTCCGCAGTTTCGCGGGCATTGAACACCAGCGCGGTGTAGAAGAAGCAGAAGAAGATGATCGCCGCCGCATAGAACAGCACGTAGAGCGGCTGACCCGGCGACAAGGTGTTGGACAGATCCGCGAGCCAACCCATGCCTTCCTGCTGACCGAACCAGTTACCGATCGTCGCCGGGAACAGGATGATGCTCGAGGCGAAGATCGGCGGGATGACACCGGCCATGTTCAACTTCAACGGCAGGTGGGACGACTGCTGCCCCGCCATGCCCCGACCCTGCTGTCGCCGCGCATAGTTCACGGTGATCCGGCGCTGACCGCGCTCGACGAACACGACAAACGCCGTGACCGCGAGGATCAGCACGCCCAGCATCAGCATCGTGAACACGTGCAACTCACCGGTACGAACCAACTCAGCCGTACCACCGATCGCCGTAGGCAACCCGGCCACGATACCGGCGAAGATGATCAGCGAGATGCCGTTACCCACACCGCGTTCCGTGATCTGCTCACCCAGCCAGACCAGCAACATGGTGCCACTGACCAAGGTCAGCGTCGCGACAAACACGAAGCCGATCCCCGGCGCGAACACCAGCGGTGAACCACCGACAGACTGGCCCTGAAGTGCGATGGAAACACCCAGCGCCTGCACCAAACCCAAGCCCAGCGTCCCATAGCGGGTGTACTGGGTGATCTTGCGACGGCCGGCCTCACCTTCCTTCTTCAGCTTCTCCAGCGATGGGACCACCGCCGTGAGCAGCTGCGTGATGATCGCGGCAGAGATGTAGGGCATGACGCCCAGGGCAAACAGGGACATCCGCGACAGCGCACCCCCCGAGAACATGTTGACCATGCCCAGGATGCCGCCCGAATTCTGATCGAACAGCGCCTTCATGACGTCCACGTCGATGCCCGGCAGCGGGATGAACGTCCCGATCCGGTACACCACGAGCACCATGATGACGAAGAAAATACGTTGCCGGAGCTCGGTCAATCGACCGGCCCCGGCAAGTGCGCCTATCCCTGAGTTTGCCTGTGCCACTCTTTACTCCGCTGAACCACCGGCGGCTTCGATTGCCTGGCGCGCACCTTTGCTGATCGCCAGACCCTTGACCTGCAGCTTCTTCTCCACATCACCCTGAAGGATGATCTTGACGCTCTTGACGTCGTTGCGGATCAGGTTGGCGGCCTTGAGCGACGCGAGCGTGACCTCGCCTTCCAGACGGTTGAGTTCCGCAGTGCGGATCTCCGCCCGGGAGAGCGACTTGGCCGCCCGGAAGCCCATCTTCGGCAGACGACGCTGCAAGGGCATCTGACCACCCTCGAAGCCGGTCTTGTGATAACCGCCGGAGCGTGATTTCTGGCCCTTGTGACCGCGACCGGCGGTCTTGCCCAGTCCGGAGCCGATGCCGCGGCCGACGCGTTTGGCGTCCTTGCGGCTACCCTCGGCAGGGGAAAGTTTGTTCAAACGCATTACTTCGCTTCCTGTACGTCGAGCATGTAGTGGACGCGATTGATCATGCCCCGGTTTTCCGGGGTGTCGGCCACTTCCACCTCATGGTGCATACGGCGGATGCCCAGCCCACGCACGCAGGCCTTGTGCGATTCGAGTCGATTGTTCATCGAACGAACCAGGCGCACCCGGATCTTGCCACTAGTCTTCTGGCTCATGCCTCATCCCCCAGGATTTCCTCGACGCGCTTGCCACGCTTGGCGGCAACCGCTTCCGGCGATTGGATCTGGGAGAGGCCATCGAGCGTCGCCCGGATCACGTTCATGTGATTGCGGGTCCCGATGCATTTGGCCAGCACGTTACGGACGCCCGCTGCCTCGAAGACGGCGCGCATTGCACCGCCGGCGATGACACCAGTACCTTCCGATGCCGGCTTCATGAACACCCGACCAGCGCCGTGACGGCCCTTGGTCTGGTAGTGCAGGGTCCCGTCACGAAGCGGCACGTCGATCATGCTGTTGCGTGCACGGTCCATGGCCTTCTGGATCGCGGCCGGCACTTCTTTGGCCTTGCCGTAGCCATAGCCCACACGACCTTCACCATCACCCACCACGGTCAGCGCCGTGAACGAGAACTGACGGCCACCTTTGACCACCTTGGACACGCGGTTGATCGTGACCAGCTTCTCGATCAGGCCTTCGTTCGAGACGTCTTTTGCGTTACGGCTCATTGCTTCACCTCTTTAGAACTTCAGGCCGGCTTCGCGTGCCGCGTCGGCAAGTGCCTTGACACGCCCGTGGTAAATGAAACCCGAGCGATCAAACGCCACGGACTCGATGCCCTTCTCCAGGGCTACCTTGGCAATGGCTTCGCCCACCTTCTTGGCGGCGGCTACGTTGCCACCGAATTCGCCGTCGGCCAGCACACCTTTGCCTACTGTAGAGGCAGAGGCGATCACCTGACCTTCCGGTGCGAAGACCTGAGCATAGGTATGGTTGCTGCTCCGGTGCACGCTCAGGCGATGCACGCCGAGCTGCTTGATCTTGACCCGGGTGCGACGTGCGCGGCGCAACCGCTGTTTGGTACTTTCGTTCATCGCATCACCCTCGATTATTTCTTCTTGGCTTCCTTACGCAGGATGCGCTCACCAGCGTACTTAACGCCCTTGCCCTTATAAGGCTCCGGCGGACGCAGGGAGCGTACGTTGGAAGCCACCTGGCCGACCTTCTGCTTATCCGCGCCGCGGATGACGATTTCTGTCGCCGACGGGGTTTCCGCGGTGACGCCATCCGGCAGCGGGAAGTCGATCGGATGCGAGAAACCCAGCTGCAGGTTCAGGGTTCGACCCTGCACCTGTGCGCGGTAACCGACGCCGACCAGTTGGAGCTTGATTTCGAACCCGTTGGCGACACCGTCAACGCTACCCTGTGCCAGGGAGCGCATGGTGCCGGCCATCGGAATGTTGTCATCGCTGTTCGGTACGAACCGGATCAGGTTGTCCTCGAAGGTCACGCCTACCGTCGGGTGTACGTTCAGGGTCAGCTCGCCGTTCTTGCCCTTGAAGGACAGAACCTGTTCTTCAAGCTTGACCTCGACACCCTTGGGGACCGCGACCGGCTTTCGTGCTACTCGACTCATAAATCCCCCAACCGGTTACGAAACAAAGCAGACGACTTCGCCGCCAATATTGCGACGACGTGCTTCACGGTCCGGCATCACACCCTCAGAGGTGGATACCACGGCAACACCCAGGCCGCCGATGACCTGCGGCAGGTCCTCGGCGCCGAAGAACTTGCGCGACCCCGGACGGGAAACACGGTTCAGCTTTTCGATCACCGGCTTGCCTTCGTAATAGCGCAGGGTGACGACCAGCGTCGGCTTGCTGTCGCCCTCGACGCGGATGTCGGCGACATAGCCTTCGTCCTTCAACGTCTCGGCAACTGCCTTCTTGAACTTGGAGGCCGGCATGCGAACCTCCGGCTTGCGCGCGGCCTGGCCGTTGCGGATGCGCGTCAGCATGTCCGCGATCGGATCATTCATACTCATAACGCGTTCTCCTTACCAGCTCGACTTGCGCAGGCCCGGGATTTCCCCGGACATCGCTAGTTGACGCAGCTTGTTGCGCCCCATACCAAATTTCCGATAGACGCCCTTCGGACGACCGGTGAGCGCACAGCGGCGCACTTGGCGGGTGTAGGAAGAATCACGCGGCAGCTTGGCCAGCGCGGCGGAGGCCGCCATCTTTTCGTCGAACTCCACTTCGGGATCCGCGACGATCGCGCGCAGTTTGGCGCGCTTGTCGGCATACTGGCGAGCAAGCTTTTGGCGCTTGACCTCGCGAGCAATCATGCTTTTCTTAGCCATAGTCTCGTTTCGTCTCTGTTAACGACGGAAGGGGAAACGGAAGCTTTCGAGCAGTGCTCGGGCCTGGTCGTTGTCCTTCGCGGTCGTTGTGATCGTGATATCCATACCCCGGACCTGATCGACCTTGTCGAATTCAATCTCCGGGAAGATGATCTGTTCGCGCACCCCGAGGCTGTAGTTGCCACGTCCGTCGAACGACTTCGGGCTAAGCCCGCGGAAGTCACGGATACGCGGGGACGCCACATGGATCAACCGATCGAGGAATTCGTACATCGTACTTCCCCTGAGGGTGACCTTGACACCCAGCGGCATGCCTTCGCGAAGCTTGAAGCCCGCGATCGACTTGCGCGCATACGTCACCACCGGCTGTTGACCGGTGATCAGGCCTAGTTCTTCCACTGCGTTATCGATTACCTTCTTGTCACGAGCGGAATCACCCAGGCCCATGTTCAACGTAATCTTGGTCAGCTTCGGAACGGCCATTACGTTGTCGAGTTCAAGCTTCTTGGCGAGCTCGCCCCGCAACGTCTTGGAATAGTATTCCTGAAGTCGAGCCATTTCTCTGTTTCCTGTTAAGCGTCAACGACTTCGCCGTTGGATTTGAAATAACGAACCTTTTTACCGTCTTCAAGCGTCTTGAAGCCGACCCGGTCGCCTTTTTCGGAGGCCGGATTAAACAGCATCACGTTGGAGATATCAATGGGCTTCTCCATTTCGATGATGCCGCCGGTCCGTCCGATCATCGGATTGGGCTTCTGGTGCTTCTTCACCATGTTGACCCCTTCGACGACCACCCGGGCCCCTTCTTCAACGACGCGCAGCACGGTGCCACGACGACCATTGTCTTTACCGGTGACGACGACCACGTCGTCCCCTTGGCGAATCTTGCGCATCTCGACCCCCTCTTAAATCACTTCTGGCGCGAGCGAGACGATCTTCATGAACTTCTCGCCACGCAGCTCGCGGGTGACCGGGCCAAAGATCCGGGTACCGATCGGCTGCAGCTGAGCGTTCAAGAGAACCGCCGCATTGCCGTCGAAACGGATCAGTGAACCGTCTGGACGGCGCACGCCCTTGGCCGTGCGAACAACCACCGCGTTGTAGACCTCGCCCTTCTTGACGCGGCCACGCGGGATCGCGTCCTTCACGGACACCTTGATTACGTCGCCGATTTCGGCATAACGACGATGCGAGCCGCCCAGCACCTTGATGCACTGGACCTTGCGCGCGCCGCTGTTATCTGCCGAATTCAGCACGGTTTGCATCTGAATCATGACGAAACTCCTTACTCAGCCGAGCGTTCGACTACGCGGACCAGGGTCCAGGTCTTGTTTTTGGAGATCGGCCGCGTCTCACGAATCTCGACGCGGTCGCCCTGGCGACAGGTGTTCTCTTCGTCATGCACCCGCAGTTTGCTGGTGCGCGTCATGTACTTGCCGTACAGCGGATGCTGCACGCGACGCTCGACCGCGACGGTGATGGACTTGTCGCCCTTGTCGCTGACTACCACTCCCTCACGGGTGCGGACATTCTTTTCTTCGGATACCGTCGTCATCTCAGGCACGCTCCTTTTCCGCAATCACGGTCTTGATACGAGCAACATTGCGACGCGCTTCCAGCGCCAGGTGGCTCTTCGCCTCCTGGCCCGTGGCATGCTGCATGCGCAGGTTGAATTGCTCGCGCTTGACGGCCAACAGCTCTTCGCGCAGCTCGTCGACGGATTTCTCACGCAATTCTGTTGCCTTCATCACATCACCAACCGTGTTACGAACGTGGTCTTCACGGGCAGCTTGGCCGAAGCGCGTTCGAAAGCCTCGCGCGCCACGTCCTCGCTGACCCCCTCGATTTCGAACAGCATCTTGCCGGGCTGCACCTTGGCAACCCAGTGCTCGACGCTGCCCTTGCCCTTCCCCATTCGGACTTCCAAGGGCTTCTGGGTAATCGGGGTGTCCGGAAAGATCCGAATCCAGATCTTACCGCCCCGCTTCACGTGACGAGAGATGGCACGACGGCCAGCCTCGATCTGACGGGAAGTAATGTTTCCGCGCTCAAGGGTCTTCAGCCCGAATTCACCAAAGCTCACCTTGTTGCCGTTATTGGCAACGCCGCGATTCTTGCCCTTGAACTGCTTGCGGAATTTTGTACGTTTTGGCAGCAGCATTTTTCAAAGCTCCACTTCAATTCGTTGATCAGGCGGCCGACTTGCCGTCGTCGCTGCCCGGCACACCGAACACCTCGCCTTTGAAAATCCAGACCTTGACACCGATGATGCCGTAAGTGGTCCGGGCCTCTGCCATGCCGTAATCGATGTCCGCACGAAGCGTGTGAAGCGGTACGCGGCCTTCGCGGTACCACTCGGTACGTGCGATCTCTGCACCACCCAGGCGTCCCGCCACGTTGACCTTCACGCCACCGGCGCCAAGACGCATGGTGGTCTGCACGGCGCGCTTCATGGCGCGACGGAACATGACGCGCCGCTCGAGCTGCTGAGCGATGGACTCGGCAACGAGTTGCGCGTCCAGCTCGGGCTTGCGAATCTCCTCGACGGAAACCTTCACCGCGTTGCGCTCAAGGCCCAGCATCGGTGCGATCTCGGTGCGCAGGCGCTCGATGTCCTCACCCTTGCGACCGATAACAATGCCTGGACGCGCGGTGTGAATCGTGACGGACGCCGAACGGGCCGGACGCTCGATCTGAACACGCGAAACCGAAGCATCCTTCAGACGCTTCCGAATGTATCGACGCGTACGGACGTCCTGCTCGAGGTAGTCGGCGAAATTCTTGTTGTCGGCATACCAGCGAGAGCTCCAGTCGGAGGAGATCCCAAGCCGGAAGCCTACCGGATGTACTTTGTGACCCATGACTGCTCCTTAGCGCTCGCTGACGACGACTTTGATGTGGCTGGTCCGCTTGAGGATCCGCACACCACGGCCCTTGGCCGCCGCACGGAATCGCTTCAGGGTCGGGCCTTCGTCAACCATGATCTCGGAGATGCAAAGACGATCGACGTCCGCACCCTCGTTGTTCTCGGCATTCGCGATCGCCGATTCGACGACCTTGCGAATGATCGCGGCACCCTTCTTGGTCGAGAACTGGAGCGACTCCAGGGCGTTGGCGACGTTGACGCCACGCACCTGATCCGCCACCAGACGAGCCTTTTGCGGGGAGATCCGGGCAAACCGGTGTAGTGCTACTGCTTGCATCACGGAGCCTCCTTAACGCTTGGCTTTCTTGTCGGCGGCATGCCCCCGGTAAGTGCGCGTCGGTGCGTACTCGCCGAGTTTCTGGCCAACCATGTTCTCGTTGATCAGCACCGGAATGTGCTGACGACCGTTGTGCACCGCGATGGTCAACCCGATCATGTCGGGAAGGATCATCGAGCGGCGCGACCAGGTCTTTATGGGACGACGGCTGTTAGCGGCCGCGGCCTCTTCCACTTTTTTCATCAGGTGGTGGTCCACGAAGGGACCTTTCTTGAGTGAACGTGGCACCTTAAAGCCCTCTTATTGCTCTATTTTTTGTTACGACGACGAATGATGTACTTGTCAGTACGCTTGTTCGTGCGCGTTTTGTAACCCTTGGTCGGTACGCCCCAGGGCGTAACCGGATGACGACCGCCGGAGGTCCGACCTTCACCACCGCCGTGCGGGTGATCGACCGGGTTCATCACGACACCGCGGACGGTCGGACGGACACCGCGCCAACGCTTGGCGCCGGCCTTGCCGAGCTGGCGCAGGCTGTGCTCCTGGTTGGACACTTCGCCCACCGTGGCACGGCACTCGGAACGCACCTTGCGCATCTCGCCGGAACGCAGACGGATGGTGGCGTAGGAACCATCCCGAGCCACCAACTGGACGGCGCCACCGGCACTGCGTGCCAGCTGCGCGCCCTTGCCCGGCTTGAGCTCGATCGCATGGATGGTGGTACCAAGCGGAATCGAGTACAGCGGCAAGGCATTGCCCGGACGAATCGGGGCATCCACGCCGGAAACGATCGCCTGGCCCACCTCGACGCCGCGCGGCGCGATGATGTAGCGACGCTCACCATCGGCATACTTCAGCAGCGCGATGTGTGCCGAGCGGTTCGGATCGTGCTCAATACGCTCAACCTGGGCGGGAATCCCGTCCTTGATACGCTTGAAGTCGATCTTGCGGTAGTGCTGCTTGTGACCACCCCCGATGTGACGAGTGGTGATACGGCCGGCGTTGTTACGCCCGCCCGAGCCGTGCTTCTTCTCGAGCAGCGGCGCGTAGCCCTTGCCCTTGTAGAGCTTGGAACGATCTACCTCGACGACGCCACGGCGACCCGGAGAAGTCGGTTTTGCAACTTTCAAAGCCATGAGTTGAATCCCCTACTGTTTAGCCGGCCGCGCCGAAATCGATGGTCTGACCTTCGGCGAGCGTCACGTAGGCCTTCTTGGTGTCGGCACGCCGACCCGGCATGCCGCGAAAACGGCGGGTCTTGCCCCGCTGATTGACCACCTGAACGGCCTGAACGCTGACCTCGAAGACCTGCTCCACGGCCGCCTTGATCTGCGGCTTGGAGGCCGAAGTCGCCACCTGGAACACGTACTGGTTGAACTCGCCGGCGCGGGCGGTCTTCTCGGTGACCACCGGGGCGCGCAGCACGTCGTAAAGCAATTCAGTATTCATGACAGCCACTCCTCAACCATCTTCAGCGCGCCCTGGGTGATGATGACGTGATCGGCACCCACCAGGCTGACCGGGTCCAGCGTGTTCGCAGTGAGGTAACCCAACTCGATCACGTTGCGCGAACCCAGCAGCAATGCCTCGTCCATCGCCTCGGTGACGATCAGGCGCTTGCCCTTCTCGAGCCCGAGATCGTTGAGTGCCTTGATGACCTGCTTGGTCTTGGGCGCCTCGACGGTGAGCGACTCGACCACCACCAGCCGATCCTGACGCAGCAACTCGGAGAGAATCGAACGCATTGCGGCGCGATACGCCTTGCGGTTCATCTTCTGCGAGAAATCGCGCGGACGGGCCGCGAAGGTTGCCCCACCGGTACGCCAGATCGGCCCCCGTGTGGTACCGGCACGGGCGCGGCCCGTGCCCTTCTGCCGCCACGGCTTGGTGTTGCCACCGGAGACTTCGGCGCGACTCAGCTGACGTTTCGTGCCAGCGCGACCCCCGGCCAGAAAGGCGACCACCGCCTGGTGGACCAGCGCCTCGTTGTATTCCCGGCCGAAGACCTGCTCGGAGACATTCAGCGCGGAACCGTTCTTGACTTGGATATCCATAACTGACGACCTCACGCTTTGATCTTGACCGACGGACGAACGAGCACGTCGCCACCGGTGGCGCCCGGAACGGCACCCTTGACGAGCAGCAGACCGTTCTCGACATCAACGCGAACCACCTTGAGGTTCATCGCGGAGAAGCGCTCGTCGCCCATGTGCCCGGCCATTTTCTTGCCCTTGAACACGCGACCCGGGGTCTGGTTCTGACCGATGGAACCCGGAACACGGTGGGACAGGGAGTTGCCGTGAGTGGCGTCCTGCATATGGAAGTTGTGACGCTTCACCGTACCGGCGAAGCCCTTACCCTTACTGGTGCCAGTGACATCGACCGACGGCACCTCGTTGAAGATCTCGACCGTGATCTCATTGCCTGCCTCGTAATTGGCAAGCAGGTCGGCATCAACACGAAACTCACGCACGGCCCGCCCAGCGGCGACCGACGCCTTGGCGAAGTGACCCGCCATCGGCTTGGTCACTCGGCCCGGACGACGCTCGCCCACAGTTACCTGCAGGGCGGTGTACCCGTCGACATCATCAGTTTTCTTCTGAGTCACACGGTTCGGCTCGACCTCGATGACGGTCACCGGCGTGGAAGCGCCGGACTCGTCAAACACTCGGGTCATGCCGACCTTGCGACCGACAACACCTAAAGCCATTGTTATTTCCTCTTATGCACTTCGACGCCGATTTCGATTGACCGGATCGCCGGAAAAAACCAGCCCGACGCGGTTTTAAGCACGCATCGGGCTGAACAAGAGCGCGGCACTATAACAGAAAACGCGCCGGGCCAAAAGGCTTTTGGCCGGCGCGTTTCGGTTGCCTTGCAGGCGGATCAGTTCAGACGAATCTGAACATCCACACCTGCGGCCAGGTCAAGCTGCATCAACAGGTCGACCGTCTTGTCGGTCGGGTCGACGATGTCGAGTACGCGCTTATGGGTACGGATCTCATACTGGTCGCGCGCATCTTTGTTGACGTGCGGCGAGGTGAGTACCGTGTACTTCTCTTTGCGGGTCGGCAGCGGGATCGGCCCCTTGATCCGCGCGCCACTGCGGCGCGCGGTCTCGACGATCTCCGCGGTCGAACGGTCGATCAGACGGTGATCGAAGCTCTTCAGCCGGATGCGAATCGTTTGTCCTGACATACTTAATTACTCGATGATCTTGGAAACGACGCCGGCGCCGACGGTACGACCGCCTTCGCGGACAGCAAAACGCAGACCTTCTTCCATCGCGATCGGCGCGATCAGCGTGACGGTCATCGCCACATTGTCACCCGGCATCACCATCTCGGTGCCTTCCGGCAGCTCACAGGCGCCCGTCACGTCGGTGGTGCGGAAGTAGAACTGCGGGCGGTAGCCGTTGAAGAACGGGGTGTGACGACCACCCTCTTCCTTCGACAGAACGTAA
>JAGXGL010000001.1 GCA_024636755.1 Guyparkeria sp.
CACGCCGCCATCAGCGATTCCTCCTCGGTGCACGTGGGCTCGCTGGATCACGGTGGCGAGGGGGAAAACGAGACCTTCGACATCGCCGATCCCAACAGCCAGCAACCCGACGAGGCACTGGCCGAGGGGCATTTTCAGCGCGACCTGGCCGGTTGCATCGATGAACTACCCGAGCGGGAAAGACTGGTGATGTCCCTGTACTATGTCGAGGAACTCAATCAGAAAGAGATCGGCGCGGTGCTCGGCGTGAGTGAATCGCGCGTCTGCCAGATTCACAACAAGGCGATCATGCGGCTCAAGACCGCGATGAACGCCTGGAAATAGCAGGTCGGGTGCGGAAAGGGCTCAATCTTTTCCGGTTGGCGCCGATAGAACCTCATACCCACGTTCGAACAAGGCAATCTGCCTGGTACTGACACACGATCCCAGGGGCGAAAATGGACCGAAACATGAAGATCCTCGTGGTTGACGACTTCTCCACGATGCGTCGGATCATCAAGAACCTCCTCAAGGAGCTTGGCTTCACGAACCTCGAGGAGGCCGACGATGGCCAGACGGCATTGCCACTGCTCAAGCAGGGCAATTTCGATTTCCTCGTGACCGACTGGAACATGCCGGGAATGACCGGCATCGACCTGTTGCGGGCGGTCCGTGCCGACCCGGAGCTCGTCAGTCTGCCGGTGCTCATGGTGACCGCCGAGGCCAAGCGCGAGCAGATCGTGCTCGCCGCCCAGGAGGGCGTGAACGGCTACATCGTCAAGCCGTTCAACGGGGCCACGCTCAAGGCCAAGATCGACAAGATCTTCGAACGCGTCGAATCATAGGGGCGCGGAATGACTCAAGCACGAGAGCATGAATTTCAGCCGGTGGTCGGCCGTGAGAAGCGATTGGCCGACGCCCGCGCCTTGGTCGAGGCGATCGAGAACGAGGACACGCCGGCAGAGGCCCAGCTGATCGGTGAGCTCACCGCCGCCTACTCGGGCAACATCTTCGACGAGGTCGGTCGGATGACGCGCGAGGTCCACGACACCCTCAAGAGCTTTGCCGAGGACGAACGGCTCGGGGTGCTGGCCGAGGACGAGATGCCGGACGCGCGGGACCGCCTGCGCTACGTGATCACCCTGACCGAACAGGCCGCGACCCGCACCTTGTCGATCACCGAGGACGCCACGCCTACGGCCGAGCAGATCGTCGATCGCTCGCAGCGTCTCAAGGACGAACTGGCTAAAGTCGCCGCCAGCGAAGCCGATAACGCTCGCCTGGGGGGAGTGGTCGAGTCGATGTCCCGCTACCTGGACTCGGCCACGACCTGTGGCGAGCGACTCAAGGGTCAGCTCACCGAGATCATGATGGCCCAGGAGTTCCAGGATCTGTCCGGTCAGCTCCTGATGCGGGTGATCGACCTGCTCGAGCAGCTTGAGGAAAAGTTGGTCGGGCTGTTGCAGATTACCGCCCCGGTTCGTGGCGCCAAGGCAGAAGACGGCAAGTCGGCCCCGGCCGAGCGTGCCGAGGATGGCGTCGGGCCGCAACTGCCCAGCGCCGGCGACAACGTGGTCAAGAACCAGGACGACGTCGACGATCTACTCGCCAGCCTGGGTTTCTGACCCGGTCGGTCGAGGGAAATGCCCCGCCTAGCGGGCCGGGCAGGAACGTGGCGCTCCGCGCTGGGGCGTCACAGAGCGAATGAGAGGCAAGCATGGCATTCGAAGCCGACAACGAGCTGTTGCAGGATTTCCTGATTGAGGCCGGTGAACTGCTCAACGGGCTCGATCAACAGCTGATCGAGCTGGAGCAATCGCCCGATGACGCGGACCGGCTCAACTCGGTGTTCCGCGCCTTCCATACGATCAAGGGCGGGGCCGGCTTCCTCGAGGTCCATCCATTGGTGGAAGTCTGTCACCGCGCCGAGGACATCTTCAACCTGCTGCGCAATCACGAAATCACCATGAACAGCCGGATCATGGACGTGATGCTGCAGGTAATCGACCTGCTCAATCGCATGTTCGACTCCCTGCGCGGCGGTCAGTATCCGGAGGCCGTCTCGAAAGCATTTCTCAAAGAGATTGAAGCACTGGGGCATCAGGACGTAGCGGCACCGACTCCCACCACACCTGCCGAGCCGGCCCCGAGTGACGACGCCCCGGCCGACGAGCCGATGGCAGTGGCCGATGAGGACGACGCCTTTGACCGCATGCTGGCCGACCTGGACGCGGCCGAATCCGAGGCACCGGCGGCTAGCAGTGACGCAGGTGAGGACCTGATCAGCGACGATGAGTTCGAGAGCCTGCTCGATGAGCTTCACGGTAAGGGCCAGTTTCAGGCCCCGGCGGCAGAAGCGGATGCGGCCGTCTCCGAGAAGGCGGCTGGCGCCGCGGATTCCGACGAGATCACCGACGAGGAGTTCGAGGCGGTGCTCGACGAGCTTTACGGCAAGGGCAAGGGGCCGACGGTGACTGCGCCTGAAGCGGACGAAAAGCCGGCTGAACCCGCCGCTCCCGCTTCGAAGCCGGCGCCGCCCCAATCGGCCGCCAAGCCCGCCACTGTGCCGGCCAAGCCCGATGCCAAGCCCCAGAGTGACTCCCAGGGCAATACAACGCCGGGCAACCCCAAGGCGGCAGAAGCCCACAAGGCGCCGGTGGAAACCACCGTGCGTGTGGATACCGAGCGACTCGACAGCATCATGAACCTGGTGGGGGAGTTGGTGTTGGTGCGCAACCGCATGAACACCCTCAAGACGACCTTCGAGAACGAGGAGATTTCCTCGGTAATCGCCACGCTCGACATGGTGACCTCCGACCTGCAAGGGGCGGTGATGAAGACCCGCATGCAGCCGGTCAAGAAGGTCTTCGGTCGCTTCCCACGGGTGGTGCGGGATACTGCGCGCACCTTGGGCAAGGAGGTCAACCTGGAGCTCGAGGGCGAGGACACCGATCTCGACAAGAACCTGGTCGAGGCGCTGGCCGATCCCCTGATTCACCTGGTGCGCAATGCCGTCGACCACGGCATCGAGATGCCGGACGACCGCGAGGCCAATGGTAAGGATCGCGCCGGCACCGTGTTGCTGTCAGCGGCGCAGGAAGGCGATCACATTCGCCTGTCCATCCAGGACGACGGTGCGGGGATGGATGCCGAGGTGTTGCGTCGCAAGGGCGTTGAGAAAGGGATCGTCGATGCCGAGACCGCCGAGCGCCTCACCGACCAGGAATGCTTCGAGCTGATACTGCATCCGGGGTTTTCCACCAAGGAGCAGATCTCGGATATCTCCGGCCGCGGTGTGGGCATGGACGTGGTCAAGACCGCGATCACCAAGCTCTCGGGCACCATCAGTATCGATTCGGCGCAGGGCGAAGGCACGCAGATCAACATCAAGGTGCCGCTGACGCTGGCCATCCTGCCGACGCTGATGGTGATCGTCTCCGGTCGCAAGTACGCCATTCCGCTGTCGGTGGTCAACGAGATTTTCGAGATGGCCGACAAGGAAGTGAACGTGGTCGACGGTCAATCGACCATCACCGTTCGGGATCGCGCCGTGCCGCTGTTCCGCATGACCGAGTGGCTGGCCTTGCGTGGCGAGACACCGGGTACGCGCTGCGAGACCGACCAGGTGGTCATGGTCCAGCACGGCGCGCAACTGATGGCCCTGGTGGTCGATTCGGTGATCGGTCAGGAAGAAGTCGTAATCAAGCCGCTGGGCGAGCTGCTGCGCGTGGTCGACGGTTTTGCCGGTGCGACCATCACGGGTGACGGGCACATCGCCCTGATCCTCGACCTGCCCGGCATGGTGCGACGCAACACGGGACGCGGGCGTCAACGCCTGCGCTCGGTGGCCTGACCGATGCCGATACGCCTTCTGATCGTCGACGACTCGGTATTCTTTCGCCGCGCCTTGCGGGAGGTCTTCTCCAGCGACCCGCGGCTCGAGGTCGTGGGCGAGGCGTCCAATGGTCGCCAGGCCGTGCTCAAGGCCTGCGAACTCAAGCCCGACATCATCACCATGGACGTCGAGATGCCGATCATGGATGGCATCTCGGCGGTGCGGCAAATTGCCGAACGCTGCCCGACCCCGATCCTGATGCTTTCGGCCCTGACCAAGGCTGGTGCCGAGGCCACGCTGGACGCGATCGATGCTGGCGCGGTCGATTTCTTCCCCAAGAACGGCGATGACCCAGAGGATACGCTGGCCCGCTCCGGGCGGCGGTTATGTTCACGGGTGCGGATGCTGGCCCTGCGCTCGCAGCGGGGATCGGCATCCTCTCCCGGCAGCGTGCGCCACGAAACGACCCCGGCTGCCGCCGACTGGCGCCACCGTGGCGGCCGCGGCACGCCGAGTGGGTTTCTCAGTCGCCAGGGGCTGGTGGTGATCGGTGCCTCGACCGGGGGCCCTGCGGCGGTGCCGGCGGTCCTCGGCAAGCTGCCGGCGGACTTCTCCGTGCCGATCGTGATTGCCCAGCACATGCCTGGCGCCTTCACCGGCCCGTTCGCCCAGCGGCTGAACGACTCCATGCCGATTCGGGTGGTCGAGGCATCCGACGGCGAGATGCTGCGTCCGGGCACGGCCTATGTCATTCCGGGCGGCCGGCACGGGGAGTTGGCTGGTCGGCCTGGCGCCTACAAACTCAACCTGCGTGATCCGGTGGCCGAGGAACATTACCGACCCAGTGTGACCCTGGCGTTCTCCTCGGCCGCCCGTGTTGCCGGCGACGACCTGCTGGCGGTGGTGTTGACCGGCATGGGAGACGACGGCGCCGAAGGGGCCCGCCAGGTCACCGCAGCGCGTGGTCATGTCTGGGCGCAGGATCAGGCCACCAGTGTCATCTACGGGATGCCGGCGGCCGTGGCCAAGGCAAACCTGGCCGAATCGATCTTGCCGCTGGGGCAGATTGGCGCGGCCATCGGAGGGGCGTTGCGATGAAAATCTGGGCAGTTGCCAATCAGAAGGGCGGGGTGGGCAAGACCACCACCAGCGTGAGCCTGGCCGGTCACCTGGCCCGCGAGGGCAAGCGGGTATTGCTGGTTGATCTCGACCCGCACGGCTCGATGACGGTCTACTTCGGCATGGAGCCCGAGGCCCCGGGCGCAAGCGTCTATTCGCTGTTCAAGTCCGCGGCCGAAGGCCAGCCGCTCGACCCGGCGCGCGTGGTGCACCCCACGGCGTTCGACGGCATCGGCCTGATGCCCGCCTCGACGGCCTTGGCGACCCTGGACCGACAGCTTGGCATGCGTGACGGGATGGGGTTGGTGCTCAAGCGATCGATCGATCGCATCCGCGACGATTACGACTATGTCCTGATCGACTGCCCACCAATCCTGGGTGTGACCATGGTTAACGCGCTGGCATTGGCAGAATTCCTGATTGTGCCGGTCCAGACCGAGTTCCTGGCCCTCAAGGGGCTCGAACGGATGCTACGGACCCTGGCGATGGTGCAACGCTCGCGGCGTGACCGGCTGGAATACGTGATCCTGCCGACCATGTTCGACCGCCGCACGCGTGCCTCGCACGACACGCTGCGCCTCCTGCATGATCGTTATCACGACGATGTCTGGCCCGACGTCATCCCGATCGACACCCAGTTCCGCGAGGCGAGCCGCCAGGGCAAGCCCTTGCCGATGATTCACCCCGACGCCCGCGGCAGCGAGGCGTATCGACAGTTTCTTCACTGGCTGGAAGCCCATGTCGGCGGGCAGGCGATGGCCCCGGCTGCCGAATTGGGCGCCAGCGGTGCCCGTCTGCAGGAGTCCCTCTGATGGCCGCCGAGAAACAGACCGACAGCCGGCGATCGATCGTCGACCAGGACGCGGCAATCACCGCCTATCTCGATGGCCTGCTGCGTGATCCGGATGCCGATGACGCGGTGGAAAGCAGTGCGCCCCGCAAGGCTCCGGGCCTCAAGGTGATCACGGTGCCGGAGTCGACGACTGCCGGCGAGCCGCCGGTCGACGAGAGTCCGGTGGCGGTACCGGAAAACGCCCCATCCGAGCGGGCCGCGGCCGTCGAGGCCCCTCACGCCGCCGATGTTGAACCATCGATGGCGTCGGTCGAGTCCGAGGAGATGGGCGCAGTCG
>JAGXGL010000027.1 GCA_024636755.1 Guyparkeria sp.
GAAGACTGGGCAAGAACCTCTGGACCGAGGGCGATCACGGCGCGCCGATCCGTTTCTACCGCGCCTTCAACGACCAGGACGAGGCCAATTTCGTGGTCGAGCAGATTGCCACGGCCGTGCGCGAGGGCCACAACCGCGCCGACTGCGCGGTGCTGTACCGCTCCAACGCCCAGTCGCGCCTGCTCGAGGAGGCGCTGATCCGCGAGGGCATGCCCTACCGCATCTACGGTGGCCTGCGCTTTTTCGAACGCGCCGAGATCCGTGATGCCTTGGCCTACCTGAAGCTGGTGGCCAATCGCCATGACGACACCTCCTTCGACCGGATCGTCAACCGCCCGACCCGCGGCATCGGCGACAAGACGCTCAACGAAATCCGGCAGGCGGCCCGTGACCAGGGCGCCTCGCTCTGGGATGCCGCGCTGATCCTGCTGGCGGAGAACCAGCTCAGCCCCCGCGCCGCGGGCGCCCTGCGGCAATTCATGACCCTGATCGAGGCGATCGACCAGCAGACCCTCAACGACGAGTTGGGCGAGCGGATCGAGAAGACCATCGACAAGAGCGGCCTGCGCGCGCTGTTCGAGAAGGACCGCGACCGCGAGCGCGGCGAGGCGAAGATCGAGAACCTCGACGAGCTGGTCAACGCCGGGCGCGGCTTTGTCATGGACCGTGATGCGGCCGAGGAGATGGGCGAGCTCGAGGCCTTTCTCGCCCACGCGAGTCTCGAGGCCGGCGAGGCACAGGGCTCGGCCTGGGAGGACTGCGTGCAGATGATGACCCTGCACTCGGCCAAGGGCCTCGAGTTCCCGCAGGTGTTTATGGTCGGGGTCGAGGAAGGGCTGTTCCCGCACCAGATGTCGATCGACGAGCCGGGGCGCCTCGAGGAAGAGCGCCGGCTCTGCTACGTCGGCATTACCCGCGCCGAGCAGCAGCTGACCATCACCTGTGCCGAGTCGCGTCGCCTGCACGGCAAGCAGATCTTTCCCATGCCGTCGCGCTTTCTTGGCGAGCTGCCGCCGGACCTGGTCGAAGAGGTGCGGCCGCGTGCGGCCCGCGCGGCGCAGGCCTTCGGTGCCCGACGGCCTGAGGGCGAGCCGGGCCCGCGTACCCACAAGCAGAACGAGACCGGCTTCGAGGTCGGCCAGAACGTGCGCCACGCCAAGTTCGGCGAGGGCATCATCCTCGACTGCGAGGGCACCGGTGCCTCGGCGCGGGTGCAGGTCAATTTCGGCCAGCACGGCGCGAAGTGGCTGATCCTGTCATACGCGAATCTGCAACCCGGCTGACGGCGGGCCAAGCCAAGAGATGAATGGTCAGAAATCAGAGCTCGGAAATGGGTTCTGATATCTTCCCTCTGTCTCTCAAATCTGACCTCTGAATACTTGTGAAAGGAGTCCTGCCATGAAACGGCGCGAGTTTCTGACCTGGGCCGGCGCGGCCGGCATTGCCGCCACCGCCCTGTCCGGCTGCAACAACGAGACCGGCGATCAGCCGGCGGCCACGGCGGCGAACGGCCCCACCGCGGCCGACCCGATCCGCTGGAAGATGGTCACCACCTGGCCGAAGAACTTCCCCGGCCTGGGCACCGGTGCGAACAACATCGCCAAGCACATCAACGAGATGTCCGGTGGGCGTCTGGTGGTCGACGTCTACGGGGCCGGCGAGATCGTCCCGGCGCTCGAGGTGTTCGACGCGGTCAAGGCGGGGACTGCCGAGATGGGGCACGGCGCGGCCTACTACTGGCAGGGCAAGATGCCCGCGGCGGCGTTCTTCGCCGCGATGCCTTTCGGCCTGACCGCCAACGAGATGAACGGTTGGCTCTACCACGGCGAGGGCATCGAGCTGTGGGAAGAGCTTTACGCACCGCACGGCATCATCCCGCGGCCGGGTGGCAACACCGGCCCGCAGATGGGTGGCTGGTTTCGAAAGCCGATCGACTCGGTCGAGGATTTCAAGGGGCTGAAGATGCGCTTGCCGGGCATCGGCGGCGAGGTGCTGCGTCGGCTGGACGTGTCGGTGGTCAACACCCCGGGCGGCGAGCTGTTCCAAGCGCTGAACGACGGCACCATCGATGCGGCCGAGTGGGTTGGCCCGTTCAACGATCTCGCCTTCGGCTTTCACCGCGCGGCCAAGTACTACTACGCCCCGGGTTGGCAGGAGCCGTCGGCGACCATGGAGGCCCTGATCAATCAGGAGGCCTTCGAGGCGTTGCCGGACGATCTGCAGGCGATCGTCGACGGGGCGATCAAGATGGCCGCACTCGAGATGCTTTCCGAGTTCACCGCGCGCAACAATCGGGCGCTCAAGACGCTTACCGAGGAGCACGGTGTCGAGTTGCGCTACTTCAGTGACGAGATCATGGCGGCGCTGTTCGAGAAGTCCAACGAGGTGCTCGCCGAGATCACCGAGGAGGACGCCTTCGCCAAGCGCGTGTTCGAGTCGTTGACCGACTACCGCCGTGACGTGGCCGGCTGGACCGAGGGCTCGGAGTACGCCTTCCTCACGGCACGCCAGCGCTTTCTGGACTAGTCGCCGGCCGAGCGAATGGTCCAGACCCGTTCGGCCAGCGTGGCGGCCAGCGGGCGTTCGTGGCGGCCGATGGTCACGACCACGTCGGCCGAACCCGGCTGGCTGGCGCGGCGGCGAACGAACTGACCGGGCAGCAGCCCCAGCTGCGTCAGGCGGCGCAGGTCGGCGGCGTTCTCGGCGGCCAGCCGGACCACCGTCGCGCCCTCGTCGATGGCCAGATGACCCAGTGCCACCATCTGGCGACGTTCGACGGGCGCCTCGTCGGGCCGTGGGATCGGCGCGCCATGCGGGTCGAACTCCGGTTGGCCGAGGTGGTCCCACAACCGGTCGATCAGGCGGCTGGAAAAGGCGTGCTCGAGGATTTCCGCCTCGGCATCGACCTCGGCCAGCGGCAGCTTGAGATCCTGGGCGAGAAAGGTCTCGATCACCCGGTGGCGGCGGATCATGTCGACCGCGATCGTCCAGCCGGCATCGGTCAACGCCGCGCCCTGGTAGCGGGCGTAGTGGATCAGGCCGTCGGCGTGCAGACGCTTGAGCATGGCCGTGACCGAGGCACGTGCAATGCCCAGCCGGTCGGCAATCGCCGAGGTGGACACCGCCGGCTCCGGCGATTGCTCGGCCAGCTTGAAGATCGCTTTCAGGTAGTCTTCGTACGCGGTGCTCGCCATGGTGGGGCCTCTTTGGTGCCTTACGTTAGCATGCTCGTAGTGTGCCGTGCTTGCGGAGACGGCCGCGGCTTTCTACCATCCGCCCGCCCCGATACATGATCCATATTGACCCACGCTTCACTCACGCGAGGCCCCTTGTGCAGAGATTTTTCCAATGGCTTTCCCGCGCCGCGACCCTGTCGCTGGCCGTCGTGTTCCTGATTCCCGGCGTCCAGGCGCAGGACGAGGTGCTGCAATACTCCGGCGGTGACCGGGATATCGAACCCCTCCGGGTGGTGACCGACACCTCGTTCACGGCCGGGATGGTCGACAACATCGCCGGATCGTTCGTCGAGGTCGAGGCGGTGGTCCACGGAGAAGAGTCGCCGTTGGGGTATTCACTCGACGAGGAGGATCGGGCACGGATCGAATCGGCCGATCTGGTCGTCTACCAGGGGCTGGGCTTGATGCCCGAATTCATCCAGGCGGCCGAGACCCGGGATAAGGCCGACCGGGTGGTACTGACAGATCGCATTCCCGAGTTTCGCCTGATCGAGACCGACGGGGCCATCAATCCGCACACCTATCTTGACCCATCGCTGCTGCAGTACTCGGTCGATCACCTGACGATCGAGTTGAAGGAACGTCTCGAGGCGGTGGCCGGTGAGATCGAGGGCAACCGCCTGCGGGTCAATATCGAACTCCAGTCCCTCAACCGTGAGACCGAGGGGCTGATGGAAGACCTCTCGCGTGCCGAGCGGGTGCTCGTGACCGACAACGACGTGTTCGCCTATTTTGCCAAGGCCTACCACTTCGAACTGCTCGACGTGACCGACGAGGAACAGAGCGAGAAGGCCATCGAGCTGATCGAGCGCAACCAGACGCCGCACGTGTTCCCGGTGGCCGGTGCCGGCGGTGGCGCGATCGAGGAATGGCTCGAGGCCAAGCGGGGGGCGGCGATTCCCGAGTCTGTCAGCCTGGCGTCGCCGCTGATCGGCCTGTGGCTGGCCGAGAGCAATCTGCCCACCGGCACCTATATCGGTCTGTTCCGCGAGAACGTCAGCGAGATCATCCTGGGGCTCAAGCCGCTGCCGGCCGCGGGGGGCGAGGCACCGACCGAGTAGGTCGAGGCCCAACGACCGTCAACCGTATCGGTGCGGATTGGCCTGACGGGCTGATCAGCCGCTGGTGCGGTGATCCTGCGCCAACTCCCGGTAGAAGCGGGCCGACTCGGCGAGGTGCGCGCGTTCCTCGTCGGTCAACGGCCGGACCTTGCGCGCCGGGGCGCCGACGTAAAGGTGGCCGGTTTCCAGCACCTTGCCGGGCGAGACCACGCTGCCCGCGGCGATGATCACCTCGTCCTCGACCACCACGTCGTCCATCACGATCGCGCCCATGCCGACCAGCACCCGGTTGCCGACGGTGCAGGCATGCAGGATGGCGCGATGGCCGACGGTCACTTCCTCGCCGATACGACAGGGCATGCCCTGCGGATGGGCGGCCGATGGCTGGTTGACGTGCACGATGACGCCGTCCTGCAGGTTGGTCAGCCGACCGGCCCGGATCTGCTGGACATCGCCGCGAAGCACGGTGTTCGGCCAGACGGAAACGCCTTCTTCCAGCACGACGTCACCGATTACCACCGCGGTCGGATCGACCCAGCAGTCTTCGGCCACGGTCGGGAGCTTTGACTGGAAATTGCGGATCATGCGGAAACCTCGGGTTCGATCGGGCGATGATTTGCTGGTAATGGCTTGCTGGTGTTCTGGCGCGCATTCTAGCGCAGGCAGAGCGGGAAACCCGAAGAGGGCATCGGCCGGGTCTGCTATCGTTTCTGCCGACGACTGACGACATCCGAAGAATTGCTACAGCCGCCACAGGTAATGCCGTGTCCGTGATCGCCGAGAAAACCCGCGCCTATCTCGCCCTGACCCGGCTGGATCGACCGGTGGGCATCTTTCTGCTGCTCTGGCCCACCTACTGGGCCCTGTGGGTCGCCGGGCAGGGCCGCCCGGACCTGTTCATTTTCCTGATCTTCACCCTCGGCGTGATCGCCATGCGCTCGGCCGGCTGCGCGATTAACGACTTTGCCGATCGCCACGTCGACGGCCACGTCACCCGTACCCAGGGGCGGCCGCTGGCGACCGGGCGGATCACCTCGCGCGAGGCGTTGGGCGTGTTCGCCGTCCTGGTGGGCATCTCCTTTCTGCTGGTCCTGCAGCTCAATGCCACCACCATCGCCCTGTCGGTGGTGGCGGTGATCCTCGCGGCGACCTATCCCTTCGGCAAGCGCTTTCATCACCTGCCGCAGGTGCATCTGGGGCTGGCCTTCGGCTGGGCGATCCCGATGGCCTTTGCCGCCCATCACGGCGAGGTCGCACCGGTCGCCTGGCTGCTCCTGCTGGCCAACATCGGCTGGACGCTGGCCTACGACACCTTGTATGCCATGGCCGACCGGCCGGATGACCTCAAGATCGGGGTCAAGTCCTCGGCGATCCTGTTCGGCCGATACGACCTGGTGGCCGTGGCCCTGGCCTACCTGTGGACGCTCGCCTGGCTGGTGGGGGTGGGCTGGATGGTCGACCTGGCGGCCGGCTACTTCGTGGGGCTGGGTATTGCTGCGGTGTCGGCCGTCTGGATTCTGCGCACCGCCCGGTCGCGCCAGCTGGATGACTGCGTGTTGGCCTTCCGGCGTAATAACGTCTTCGGCGCGATCGTCATGCTGGCGCTGATTGCGGGGTTCCTCTGAGGCGACTCGAGCAAGATCGGTACGGCCGGATTACACTCCGGTAGTTGGGTAACGAACCGCCCGTTGGCGCGTCGCAGGCTAGCCGGCGTTCCCATTCAGGCGAAACGGAGTGGCCCCATGATCAAGCGTACGATCCAATCTCTCATGGCCGCCATGGCGCTGGCCATCGCGATGCCCCTGTCGGCGCAGGCCGCCGAGCCCGTCGACGACACGGCGGCCCTGGCCGGGGTGGAGGAGGCCAAGGGCGTTTTCCAGATCGACTTCACCGAGGCGGAGAAAACCGCGTTTTATCTGGAGATCATTCGCGGCACGCACGCCAATTTCGTCCGCCAGGGACTGGACCCGGATATGGTGATCGTATTCATCGGCCCGACGGTGCAGTTTCTGAGCACCGCGGCGGGCGACGATGTCGCCGATCCGGCCACATTGATGCGGATCGAGTCCGAGGTCGCGCGCCTGGCGGAGCTCGGTGTGCGCCTGGAGGTCTGCGCGGTGGCCACCGAGGTGTTCGGTGTCGACAATGACACCTTGTTTGACGGGCTGACTCTTACCGGCGATGGCTTCGTCTCGATGATCGGCTGGCAGGCGCAGGGGTATCACCCCGTCACGATGTTCTGAGTCAACTGCGTACCCAAATGAAAAGGCCCCGCTTCCAAAAGAGGCGGGGCCTTGTCGTTTTCGCGAGTCGTGTTCAGCCACGCTGGGGAAGGTCTGCACGATTCGATGGCGTCTCTGGCTCGCGGGTTCGCTCGCAATCAAGGCGCCGGACCGAAGGCGGGCTCGTTGCCCGTCGAGGGACGGCAACGCCGAGTGCGGGCGAACCCGCGAGCCCCATCCGGGCGGGCTTCCAAAGGCCCATCTTCGGCGTCGCGAGGTTCGTCCGTGAACCATCGCCCTTCGGGCCGGCTTGCGCCGGCCGGATCGGCGTCGTGCCGATCCGGTTCAGCCCTTGTAAAGGGCGACGGCCCTGCGCCTTGCATCTGGGCCTTTGGAAAGCCCGCAGAGATGCTATCGAATCGTGCAGCCCTTCCCTAGAGCCGGAACTGCCCCACCATGTTCGAGAGTGACGAGGCCAACCGCGCAAGATCGGCACTCGCCGTGTTGATCTGCTCGATGGCATCCAGCGACTCGTTGGAGACCTGGTCGATGTTCACCGCGTTGCGGTTGATCTCTTCGGTCACGGCGGTCTGCTCTTCGACCGCGCTGGCCACCTGGGTGGACAGGTCGGTGATCTGACGCACCGACTGGGCGATCTCGTCGAGCAGGCCCTGGGTGTGGCCGGTGCGATCGAGCGTGTCGCGGGCGCTCTCGCTGCTGCGATCCATCACGCCCACCGCCTCGCGTACGCCGGTCTGGAGCTTGTCGATCATCTTCTCGATCTCGCCGATCGAATCCTGGGTGCGGTTGGCCAGGCTACGCACTTCCTCGGCGACCACGGCGAACCCGCGGCCCTGCTCGCCGGCCCGAGCCGCTTCGATCGCGGCGTTCAGCGCGAGCAGGTTGGTCTGATCGGCAATCCCGCCGATCACGTCGAGTACCGACCCGATCGAGTCGCTGTGCTTGTTGACGTCGCGGATGACGTCGCCGGCGCGCTGCATGTCGTCGGAGAGCGACTGCATGGCGCGCATGTTGTCGTCCATCGCCTCCATGCCGGCCCGTGCCCGATCGTCGGTCTCGTTGGCCGAGTCGTTGACGCTTTGTATGTTGCGGGCGATTTCCTCGACCGCGCTGCTCATCTGGGTGATGGCGGTGGCGACCTGCGAGGTCTCGTCGCGCTGCTTTTCCGCGCCACCCTTGGTCTGCTCGGAGACGGCCGACATCTCTTCGGTCGCCGCGGCCAGCTGCGATGAGCTATTGGAAATGTCGCCCATCATCTCGCGCAACCGCGTGACGGTGGCCCCCAGGCGGCGGATCAGCTGGCCGGTCTCGTCCTTGGCATCCGAGTGGGGCGTGATGGTCAGATCACCCGCGGCGATC
>JAGXGL010000028.1 GCA_024636755.1 Guyparkeria sp.
ATGACCGAGGTGTTCGGCGACCACCAGCCGATCGTCACCTCGACCAAGTCGCTTTCCGGCCACGCGCTGGGCGCCGCTGGCGTACACGAGGCGATCTACTCGCTGTTGATGATGCAGAACGACTTCATCGCGGCCTCGGCCAACGTCGAGCAGCTCGAGCCGGAGGCCGAAAACGCCAATATCGCCACGCAGAAGCTCGAGGATCAGCGGATCAACACGGTCCTCTCCAACAGCTTCGGCTTCGGCGGCACCAACGCCTCGTTGGTGATGCAGCGCTTCAACGACTGATCCACGCTCGGCCCTGGACGTCGTGGACGGCCCCGATTCCGACGGAGGCCCATGCGCAGCCAGCAATACCGGCCAACGAAGGCGAACGACTGGAAGCCCTGGCCGGGAACTGCGCGTTCGAGCCGACACCGACAAGCTCTCGAGACTGGGGAATCGATCAGCCTTTGACGCGCGTCTGGAGGAAGACCTGGCGCTGGTCTCACGGCCCACCGACTTTATCGCCTGCTATGGCGGCGACGAATTTGCGATCATCCTGCCGTTGGCGGATCGCCGAGCAGCCGCGAACGTGGCAGGCTGGGTACTCGACACGGTCGAACGGGCCAACTTCGCGCCCTGCGATACGCGGGCCAGCATCGGGGTCGCGAGCCTCGAGCCGCCCCGCGGGGATGACAATGGCGAAGAGCTCTTACGGCTGGCCGACCAGGCGCCCTATGCCGCCAAGGCAGCCGGCCGGGGCCGCATCGCCGTCAACGGGGTAGACGACGCAATCGCGGTCATCGAACCATCGAAAACCCGACCCTCCTGACGACCGATCGCAACCGGCCACGCCCGGGTGGTATGCATTCAGGCCATTAGCGCACTGTCGATCAACTGACGGGTGTACTCATGGCTGGGAGAATCAAGCACTTCCCCGGTGGCGCCCGACTCGATCACCTCCCCCTCAAGCATCACGATCACCCGGTGGGCCAAGGCCCGCACCACCGCCAGGTCATGGGTGATCAACAGATAGGTGAGACCGTGCTCGGCCTGCAGATCCCGCAACAGGCTCAATACCTGCAATTGCACAGCCGCATCGAGCGCGCTGGTCGGCTCATCGAGGATCAGCACCTTCGGCTTGAGAATCAGGGCCCTAGCGATGGCAATCCGCTGTCGCTGCCCGCCGGAGAACTCGTGCGGGTAACGCGACATCACCGCTGGGTCGAGACCCACTTCCTCGAGCACCCGCTCGATGCGCCGATGCCGCTCGCCGCGTTTGAGACTGGCCTCGTGGACATCCAGCCCCTCACCGACGATCTGGGCGATGTTCATGCGCGGTGACAGCGCCCCGTAGGGATCCTGGAACACCACCTGCAAATCACGCCGGAACGGACGGAACTGCTTTTCCCGCAGGCCGTCCACCCGGCGGCCGGCCAGCCACACGGCCCCGTCGGCGCCATCCATCAACTGCAGTAGTGACAGCGCCAACGTCGTCTTGCCGGAACCGGACTCGCCCACCACGCCCAGCGTCTGACCGGCATGCAGGGCAAGATCGACCCCCTTGAGTATCTCGCTGCGCGTATCAGCGCCGAACCAGCCTCGCTTGCCGACCGTCACGCCCAGTCCCTCGCAGCGCAACCGCTCCACGGCGCCCTCCTCGACCGGTCCGATCATCGGGGCGACCTGGCGTGCCTCCAGCAGGGTCTGGGTGTAACCGTCCTTCGGCCGGGTAAAGATCGCATCGGTGGGACCGGCCTCGACGATGCGCCCGTGGCGCATCACCATCACCCGGTCGGCGTAGCGTCGCACCACCGGCAGGTCGTGGGTAATCAGCAACAAGCTCATGCCCAGTCGCTGCTGCAACTCGACCAGCAGGTCCATGATGGTCTTGCGCAGGCCGGCATCCAGTGCCGTGGTCGGCTCGTCGGCGATCACGAGACTGGGATTGCAGGCGATGGCCATGGCGATCATGGCACGTTGGCGCTGCCCGCCGGAGAGCTGGTGCGGCAAGGCCCGCATCACCCGCTCCGGTTCAGGCAACCGCACCTGATCGAGCAATTCGCGCACCCGCCGACGCAACGCCTCCCCGCCCAGGCCCAAATGGCGCACCAGCACCTCGGCGATCTGCGCGCCGATCGTCTTGAGCGGATTCAACGCGGTCATCGGCTCCTGAAAGATCATCCCGACTCGCCCCCCTCGCAGACGCCGCACTTGCGGCATGCTCATGGTCAGGACATCCTCGTCCTCGAAGCGGATCTCTCCCCGCGTGGTGGCATCGGCGGCGTCGAATAGCCGCAGGATCGAGAGCGCGGTGACCGTCTTCCCCGAGCCCGACTCACCCACCAGGGCCAGGCGTTCGCCACGATCGAGATGCAGGGAGACGTCTCGCACGATCGCTGCCTGCCCCACACTGATGTTGAGATCTCGAATCTCCAGCAGGGCCGACTCAGCGGCGCGACGTGCTCTGGACCCGTGGGCGCGGTCGGCGTGGTCGCTCGTTGCCGGTGGTTCGTTGGCGATCGGTGCAGCGGGCATGCGCTCTCCATGGTTGGTTTGCCGGTTAAACACGCCTCGGCATCAAGACCAAGCGTGCAGCGGCAACAATAATCCATCTCGGGTGGTGACGGCGAGCCGGTTGCCGGGATGCCCCGAAATGGCCGGATCCATTCCGGAGATCGTAGCGCTTCGAAACGAAAAACCCCGGCAGGTCATCCTGTCGGGGCGGTCGATTGGCCGAAGAACATGTCGGCCCAAATAGAGAAGGATCCCGCTCAACGAGTGGATCACAGACGGATCACGCGCCCAATGGCCAACTCAGTTCCGTCCGCCCAGGACAATGGTCACAATCCCGTGCTTTGTCACGTGCACCGCCACGATGTTTGTGGTCTATTTTTGTGGCCGAGGCGAGGCAAAACGCGACCCAAGGCGCGCCCCAGGAGAGCACCCATGTCGCTCAGACCCAGTTTGATCCAAACATTCAAACAACGTCGTCCGTCTGGATTTCGACTGCCGCGGTTGTTGGCGATCCAGGTCATGACGTTCGCGGCCGTCACCAGCCTCGCCCTTGCCAACCTAGCCCTGGGCGCCACGCCCACGATCGCCGCCGACTCGGGAGCGTCGGATGAAGAAGCCGAATGGGAGGCTGCCTGGGAAGCCGCCGAGGAACGCGAGCGCCAAATGGAACGTGCCCGCGAGGTCAACGAGGGGGAACTCGTTTTCCTGCCACAAGCGCCCGCCGTCGACTCCGCACGCATGGAAAAACGGATTGAGCTGGACTGGGAAAGCCTTGCCACTGGCTGGGCCCGAATGCACCAGTGCCACCACCACCTCGACCCGGCCGCAGCCGTACAGATCGTCTACAACGGTGAGCGCACGCGCGACATCCGCATCACCCGTCGCGACGGCGTCGGCCAGGCCGAGGTCGATGGACCCAGTGTTCAAATGTCGGGCATCGAGCGTGGCGCGAGCCTCTGCGTCGCGGCCGAGGTGCTCGCGATCCTGCCGCACCCCGACAAGGCGGGTTACGTGGTCGACAACGGACCCTTCATGCGGCGTTTTCTCGACGGCTACTACCCCATGCAGGTGCGCCTGGAGGTGCGCTGGCCCGAGGGGATGCTGGCCCTGCGGGAAAGCGAGCCGCCCGCACAACCCGGCTTGACGATCAAGGAAAACCCGCAGGGTGTGACGCTCGAGGCCCACTTCGAGGGTCGACTCGAATCCCGCCTGCACCTGGTTCGCGGTCCGGCCACCCCGTGACGACCGGCGCCGAAAACGATCGGAATGCATCGGCCATTCCGGTAGACTCACTTGTTTTGCCATGACTGATTCCGACGCGCCTACCCCAATCTCGTCCGCCCCCGGCAGCGACCCGTCCCCTGAACGGGACCAGGCCGCGCTCTGGTCGGTAGAGGTCATCGCCCCGCCCGGTCTGGAGACCGCGCTGGCCGAAGAACTGCGCCACCTGACCGGCGAGCCGTTCAGCGATCGGCCGTTCGGGGCGAGCGCCGACCTACCCGTCGAGGCGGTCTATCGCGTACTCGCCGACAGCCTGATCGCCGGGCGCGTCTATCTGCCGATCGCACGGGGGGCCGCTACCCAGGCCGACGAACTCTACGACTTGGCCAACTCGGTCGACTGGTCGGTTCATCTCGCCGCCACCGACAGCCTCTCCATCACGGCCACCGGCGGCAACGACGCCCTTCGGCATACCGGTTTCATCGCCACCCGGGTCAAGGATGCGATCGTCGACCAGTTCCGCGACGCCACCGGCCAACGTCCCGACATCGACAGTGAGACCCCCGGTCTGCGTCTGCATTGCCATGTCTCCGGCAATGGTCAGGCCAGTCTCGCCATCGAGTTATCCAACGGCTCGCTGCATCGTCGCGGCTATCGCGTCGACGGCGGCGACGCCCCCCTGCGCGAGAACCTCGCTGCGGGACTGTTGTGGCGGGCGCGCTGGCCGCAGGTCGCGAGCCTCGGCGGCGGCCTGTTCGACCCGATGTGCGGCTCGGGCACCTTCCTGGTCGAGGCCGCCCTGTCGCTCTGGGGCATGCCGGCCGCCCTGCGTCGTCGACGGCTGGGCTCGCCCGCCTGGAAAGGTCATGTACCGAACACCCGCGACGCGATCCTCGATGACGCCGCCCGGGGCTGGCTCGACAACCCGCCGGCGCGCGGCACACTCACCATCGTCGGTCAGGACCGCGACCCACTGCAGCTTGCCGCCGCCCACGCCAATATCGAGTCTGCCGGCCTCGGCGAGGCGATCGAGTTGATGCACGCCGACAGTTTCCGCGCCCCCTGCCCCACCGAGCTTCAATCCGCCGAGACCGGCCTGCTGATCAGCAACGTGCCGTTCGGCCAGCGCATCGATGCCTCGCTGGACCAGTCCGAGTGGACCGCCTTGTGCTCGCGCTGGGTGGAGGGCCTGCCCGGTTGGTACTGGGGCATCCTGCGCGCCGCGGAAAGCGAGCTGACCTGGCCATTGCGTTTCGAAAAGCGCCTCATGGTGCTCCACGGTGGCGTCGAGGTGGAATTCCTGCGCGGGCAGTTCTCGGAGAAAAGCGTGCGCCGCGCCGCCGGACCGCATGCATTGGCCGGTCGGTTGATCGAGCAGGGCCGGCGCGGCGAGTACGATGCCGCCGACTTCGCCAATCGCCTGGGCAAGAACTGGAAACAGCGCAAGTCGTTGATCAAGCAGGGCGACAACGCCCTGCGGATCTACGACGCCGACCTGCCCGACTTCAAGCTGGCCGTCGACTGGTACCGCACCGAGGATGACCAGACCTGGCTGGACATCCAGGAATACCAGGCGCCCAAGCAGATCGATCCGCAGAAGGCGCGAGGACGCCTGGCGGCCGCCACGGCCGCGGCGGTCGACACGCTGGGCATCGACCCCGACTGTGTTGTGGTGCGCCAACGCGCCCGCCAGTCCGGTCGGCAGCAGTACGGTCGGTTGGGCGGGGAGCATATCGAGCGCGTCCTGCGCGAACGCGACAGCCGGCTGCTGATCAACTTCACCGACTACCTCGATGTCGGCCTGTTCATCGATCACCGGCTGGTACGTGACCGCATCGCCGAGCTGGCGCGCGGCAAGCGCCTGCTCAACCTGTTTTGCTATACCGGCAGCGCGTCGGTGCGTGCCGCCATGGCCGGGGCCGCGGCCACCACCTCGGTGGATCTTTCCAATACCTATCTCGACTGGGCCGAGCGCAACTTCGAGCTCAACGGCATCGCCGTGGATGGGCGTCACCAATTGCTCCGGGCAGATGTACTGCGCTGGCTCGATCACCAGCCGCGGGCCGCGGAACGCTTCGACGTGATCTTTCTCGACCCGCCTTCGTTCTCCAATTCCAAGTCGATGGACGACACGCTCGACGTCCAGCGAGATCACCCCGATCTGATCGAGGCCTGCATGCCCCATCTCGCCCCCGGTGGCGTACTTGTCTTTTCAAACAACCGCAAAGGGTTTACATTGCAACCTTCTATCGTGAAGCGGTTCCAAATCGATGATATGTCGAGAAAAACATTGCCCAAGGATTTCGCACGCACACCGGAGCGACGTTTTGTCTGTGAAATCCGACGGCCCTGAACGCCTTGGAACCGCCACCGGGCGGGGCCTCCGGGCCGCTGGCCCGGGTAAAACTGCGGGTAAAAACGCGGTGGAGACCCCGGGGCGAAAACCGGCTCGGCGATGGTTTCCGTCCACCCTGTTGATGTGGGCCAGCCTGGGGCTGGTCGTCTCGCTGGGCAGTGGTTGCGCCACCAGTCAGCTCGATCACGGGCCGAACGGCGGCAGCGATCAGGCCAGCAAGGCCCAGACAGGGGCCGAACTGCTCGACCAGGCACATCGACGCAGGAACGCATTGCCCTACGATCCACTCGAAACCATCGACACCCTTTCCGGCACGCACCCCCGTAGCATCGAGGCGGTCGTCCAGGCAGTCGCCCAACTGGGCACGCCCTACCGTTGGGGCGGCGAATCGGCCGAACAGGGCTTCGATTGCAGCGGCTTGACCCAACATGCCTTCAAGGCCGCCAGCATCGATTTGCCGCGCACCTCCTCCCAGCAATACCGCGCGACCAAACGCATCGAGCGCCAGGCGCTGCGTCCGGGTGATCTGGTGTTCTTCCGGCTGAGCGGCAAGCGAATCGATCATGTCGGCATCTATGTCGGCGGTGACCGCTTCATCCACGCCCCCTCCAGCGGCAAGACGGTCTCGTTCGCCAGCCTCGACAACGTCTTTTGGGGGCGCAAGTATGTCGGCGGTGGACGTGCCGCGGCGGCCAATGAACTACAGTTGGCAGAAAACCGGCGCTAGAATTTCCGATCCGGGATTCTTGATCCGGGATTTCTGAGCTAGCCTGGCAACGTGGCCTGGCAACGTGGCGGGGTTTATCGCCACCCGGCAACCAGAAACGAATGACCACGGGACGTCTGGCCAACGCCCAAGCCCGACTCGGAAGGATAACGACGCCCCACAGGGAGGGCTTCTTCTGCCATGGAACGAAGGCAGTTTCTCGTCACCGGCGCACTGGCGCCGCTCATCTCCCTGCTCGGCTGTGAGGCACGGGAACCGCTATTGCGTGTTTCCGGCATCACCTGGATCGGCTACGAACCCCTGTTCCTCGCCCGCGAACTCGGTCTTCTGCCCCCCGAGCGGATCCGCCTGATCGAATCTCCCTCCAATACCAACAGCCTGATGCAGCTGGCCTCGGGTGAAGTCGAGGCGGCCACACTCACCCTCGATGAATTCATCCTCGCCCGGGATGGCGGCATCCCCGTACGCATCGCGCTGGTCTTCGACACGTCCCAGGGGGCCGACGTGGTCATGGCTCGCCCGGGCATCGAGCGACTCGAGGATCTGGTCGGCCGACGCATCGGGGTGGAAGAGACCGCTGCCGGTGCCCTGATGCTGCGAAAGTCGCTCGAGGCCGCCAATCTCACATCCGCTGACGTGACTCATGTGCCGGTGATCGGTGGGGAACAGTTGGCCGCCTATCAAGCCAACGAAATCGACGCGGTCATCAGTTACGAGCCCTTCGCGACCCGCCTTGCCGCCCTGGGCGCGACCCGCCTTTACGACAGCAGCGCCTTTCCCGGCCTGATCGTCGACGTGCTCGCCGTCAGTGAAACGGCCATCTCCCGCCAGCCCAGGGCGCTTGCCGATCTGTTGACCGCCTATTTCCAAGCCCTGGCCGTGGTGAAATCCAGCCCGGGTCGTGCCCACCGCCTGATGGCACCACGGCTGGGGCTCTCCGTCGAGGAGACGGCAAGCGCCTACAAGGGCCTTGCCCTGTTCGGCTTGGGCGACAATCGCGAATGGCTTGGATCACCGACAAGTCCCCTGCACGAGTCCGCCACGACGGTCGCCGAAATCCTGCGGGCGAATGCACTGATCGAACAGACTCCCGATCTGTCAGCCATCGTCACAGCGCGCTTTTTGCCGGAGGGTCCATGACTCTGCCGCGCCTGTCGCTGCGACTGATGGCCCCGCTGGGACTGGCCCTGCTGTTCCTGCTGATTATCGGCGCCTCGCTGATCAGCGCCATCCATAACCGTTCCGCTGCCCTCCTCACTGACGCCCGCCAGCAACTGCTCGGCTACACCACCGAGATCGCTCGCACCATCGAACAGGGCGGCCTGGAAAACATCGGCATACTCGAAGCACGCGTAAGCAGCATTCTGACCGATCCGCGCGTCGACATGCTGGTCGCCATCGGTCCCGACCGCACGGTGCTGGTCTCCCCCAATCGAACCTGGCGGGGAGAGCCGATCGGCGATCGGCTCGTGGACTTCGATCCCGATTTCTTTGCCGCGCGACAGAAAGCGCGCCTGCCCCACTTCGAGCGCGTGGATGGCGATCACACGCTTCGGGCCCAGAAATCCTTCGCGCTCCCCAGCCTGTCCGACCGCCCAGGCTCGACGAGCCGGGGCGTGGTCTACATCGGCATGGACCTCACCGCCTCGATGACCCGCATTCACAACGAGGCGATCCTCGCGCGCCTGCCCGAAGCCGGCATGATGCTCCTGATCATCCTGCTCACCGCATGGGTACTCGATGCCCAGGTCACCCGCCCCTTGTCTCGGCTGAGTCACGCGGCAAGGCGCCTGCGCCAAGGAGATCACGACGTGCGCCTGCCCGTTCGGGGTAGCCGCGAGGTGGCCGAGGTCGCGCAAGGCTTCAACGCAATGACGCGCGCAATCGCCGAGGCACGCGACCGATTACTCGAAAGCGAACAGCGCCTCGCCGTCACCCTGGACTCAATCGGCGATGGCCTGATCGCAACCGATCTCGATGGCCACATCACGCTGATGAACCCGGTGGCCGAACGTCTGACCGGGTGGTCACGCGAGGAGGCCACAGGCAAACCCATCGAGGCGGTATTCGTGATCTGTCATGCCGGTGACGACCGCCCGGTCGCGATCCCGATCCGGCAGGTACTGGCCGAAGGCACCCTGGTCGGACTGGCAAACCACACCGTACTCACCGATCGTGATGGCAATCGACACCACATCGCCGACAGCGCCGCGCCGATCCAGCATGACGACGGCTCGCTGGTCGGCGTCGTGCTCATCTTCCATGACGTGAGCCAGGAATATCGGTTGCGCGAGGCGCTTGCCGAGAGCGAACAACACTTCCGCACGCTGGCCGACAACGGCCAGGCGTTGATCTGGACCACTAACCTCAAGGGCGACTGCGACTACGTCAACCGTCCTTGGCTGACCTTTACCGGACTGTCGAAGGACGACTCCCTGAACGATGGTTGGCAACGCGCCGTACACCCTGACGACCTGTCCGGCTTACTCGACTCACTCACCTCGGCCTACGAGCGGCGCACCCCCTTCACTCGGGAATACCGGGTGCGCCACCACAGTGGTGAGTACCGCTGGTTGCTCGTCAAGAGCACGCCGCGCATCAACAGCCGCGGGGAGTTCGTGGGGCTTATGGGGCAATGCATCGACATCACGGCCGACAAGGAGACCGCCGCGCAGCTCGAGCGGGTTGCCTACTATGACGGACTGACCGACCTGCCCAATCGAGCCCTCATGCTCGATCGAGTCGATCAGGCCATCCGCCATCGAAAGCGACACGGCGGCATCGGAGCGCTGTTCTTCGTCGATCTGGACGAGTTCAAACAAATCAACGACCTGTATGGCCATTCGCTGGGTGACGAGGTCTTGCGGGAAGTCGCGCAGCGCTTGTGCGTCCTGGTCCGCGATACCGATACGGTGGCCCGGCTGGGGGGAGACGAATTCCTCGTCCTGGTCCCCGAGATTGCCACTGATGTTGATAACGCCCGCCGCGGGGCGTTGGCGCTGGCAGACAAGTTGCGCCATGCCATGGAACAACCCTTCGAATTCGAGGACTTCCGCCACTTGGCGACGGCGAGCGTCGGCCTGACCCTGTTCGCGGGCAAGGTGAGCAACGCGGAGGAGTTGGTTCGCGAGGCCGACATCGCGATGTATCAGGCCAAGCGAGCGGGACGAAACAACCTGGTCAACTTCGAATCCGGCATGGTCGAGTCGGTGACCCGACGTTACCGCCTGGAACAGGAGCTCAAGCAGGCCCTGGAGCGCGGCGAGTTCGAACTGCACCTGCAATCCCAGGTCGATCGCGACGAGCAGGTCATCGGCGCCGAAGTGTTGCTGCGCTGGCGCCATCCGGTGCGCGGACTGGTCTCGCCGGCGGAGTTCATTCCCCTGGCCGAGGAATCCGGTCAGATTATCGCCATCGGCGAATGGGTGCTGCGCGAGGCCTGCCAACTGCTTCATGGCCTGGAGCAATCCACGCCGCCCGGGCAACGCTGCCTCAACATCTCGGTGAACGTCAGCCCACGCCAGTTCCGCACCCCCGATTTCGTCGACCAGGTCCGGCGGACCATCAAGCAGACCGACATCGATCCATCGCACCTGATGATCGAGATCACCGAAAACATGCTGGTCAGCCGTGCCTCGGAGGCCATCGACCGCATTCGCGAGTTGGCCGCACTGGGGCTGGCCTTTTCCATCGACGACTTCGGTACCGGCTATTCCTCGTTCGCCTACCTCAAGCGCCTACCCTTGAGCGAGATCAAGCTCGACAAGAGCTTTGTCGATGACGTCCCCGGCAGTCCGGGCGACACCGCGATGGTGGAGGCGATCCTCGCCATGGCCACGCACCTGGGTATCGATGTGGTCGCCGAAGGTGTGGAGACCCGCGAGCAGTTTGACTACCTCAAGGCAAACGACTGCACGCGCTTCCAGGGCTTCTGTTTTGCCCACCCCGTGCCGGCGCGCGAATGGATCGAACAACAGCTTGAGGCCATGGAGAGCGGCTCACCGCCCTGATCGATCCGCTCGCTTGTTCCTGTGATGTCTCCTCACGATCTCACGATGACGGCGACAAGGGCTCGCCCGTTGTCGCTGCCGTCCACTCGACGGCCACGTCGCCATCAACGAAGCGAAGCGTCAATCCCAATCGCCCGGTCTCGTCAGCGAGCCGCCCGATCTGCGCCGCCCGCTTGATCAGCACCCCGGGGCTCTCATCCCGGGTCTCGACCAGCGCATAGCCCCGCTTCTGGACCTGACGAGGCCCGAGCGCCTCGAGTTGACGGCCAAGGCCGGCAAGCCGAGCACGTTCTTCACGCAGATGCTGCTCGACGGCCCGGCGATCGGGTCGAGCCGCATCCAGGCGGGCGCGCCAACGTGGCACCAGTCGCTCTCGGCTCACCAGCAGGTGCCGGGAAAGGGTCGCGACACGCTCGCGCTCCACGACGGTGATCGCGTTAATGCCCCGCCGCAAGCGGCTGGCCGGTTCGACCAGTTGCTCCCGGAGCGCCTCGAGTCGCCGGCGGGGATGCGCGCCCTCCAGGCGGCGGCGTAACCCATGGGCACGCTCACGCCCCTGGGCGACGCGTCGTTCTATACCGTGTCGCAGCGGCGCGCTCAGGCCGGCCAGTCGATAACGGCCGAACCGAAGTTGCTCGACCGGTCCGGCCCGCTCGAGTCGCCGCGTCAGCCCGTCCAGGCGCTGCGAGTCGGTCTGTTGCCGCCCCTCCCAACGCATCCGGGCTAGATCGGCCAACCGACCGATGCGTTGGCGCATGTCACTGGCCGTGATCGGCGTGGCCAATTCTGCGGCCCCGGTGGGGGTCGCCGCCCGCCGATCGGCAACCAGATCACAGAGCGTGGTATCGGTCTCATGGCCGACACCACTGATCACGGGCACGGGGCAGTCGTACAGGGCACGGACCAGCGTCTCGTCGTTGAAGGACCACAGATCCGACAGCGACCCACCTCCGCGCACGATCAACGCGACATCGAAGCCATCACTCGTGAGCTGGGACACGGCCTGACGCAATTCACCGGCCGACTCGCTGCCCTGCACGCGCACCGGGAACAACGTGACCCGGGCCAGCGGCAGGCGACGGGCCAAGGTCACACGCACGTCGTGGATGGCCGCGCCGGTGTCCGAGGAGATCACGGCAATGTGACGCGGCAACACGGGCGTCTCCTGCTTGTGCTCAGCGGCAAACAGCCCCTCGACCAGCAGACGTTGCTTGAGCCGCTCGAATTCGGCGGCCAACCGCCCTTCTCCCGCCGGCGCAATCGACTGGACGATCAGTTGATAGGCACCACGCTCGGTGTAGATACCCAACCGCCCCGTGACGACCACCTCCTCGCCCTCGCGCAATGGGTGAGTATTGCGCATGGCATTGCCGCGAAAGAAGGCGCAGCGCAACTGGGAACGCTCGTCTTTAAGCGCGAAATAATGGTGGCCAGACGCCGCCCGCTTGTGCTCGCTGATCTCGCCGATCACCTCGACCAGCCCGAACACCTCGCCGAGCAGATTGCCGGCCTGCTTGTTGATCTGGGTGACCGACAACGCGGTCGATCCGGTGGGAGATGACATGGGCACGATCCGTGAAGGGGAAAACGACGGCTACCAGGGTTGCCCGGCGGTACGGCACGAAAAAGGCCGCGAACAACGCTCGCGGCCCGGGGTATCTTGCTGTTTCTAGCGGTCGGCCAGCCCGTCAGGGCTGGACCGGAACCTTCAAGCCCTTACCAGGCCTGGTACGGACCGGCGTCCTGCTCGGTCCACTGCTTCTCGGCCTTGGCCTGCAGTTCCTCGATCCACTCGGCCTTTTCGACGGCCTTCTCGTAGTCGCCTTTCTCGGCCGCCTTGTCGGCATCGCCGAACAGGGCGCTCTTCGGATGCGGGCTCCACGGGGCGATGCCCTGTTCCTGGAGCTTATCGACGGCGGCCTGTGCTTCTTGCTTGGCCTTTTCGTAGTCTGCTTCGCTGGCGGCGTTGGCCATGCCAACCGAACCGATCAGGGCAAAGCCCGCTGCTGCGGCAACAACGCGTGCTGTTTTAATCATTATTTACTGCCTCCTAGGTGGATTGCTCTTGTAGCACATCCGACTTTAGCGCAATCAAAGTCGGGATGCCAACAACCCCCTCTTATCCAGCCAAAACCGCATCCGGATAGCGCCTGAACGGTGGATCGGGTCATCCGGACGTTTACCCGCCGCGCGCAGGCCATTATAATTGCGCCGATACTTTCTATCATCCGCAAGAGTCCCCCAACCATGCGAATCCTCGAGGAAGGTCTCACCTTCGACGACGTGTTGCTCATCCCGGCCCGCTCCTCGGTGCTGCCCCGGGACGTGTCACTCGTCACGCGCCTGACCCGCAATATCGAAATCAATATCCCGCTGATCTCCTCGGCGATGGACACGGTCACCGAGGCGCGCCTCGCGATTGCGCTTGCCCAGGAAGGGGGCATGGGGATCATCCACAAGAACATGACGGTCGCACAACAAGCCGAGCATGTCCGTCGGGTGAAGAAACACGAATCCGGTGTGATCAAGGACCCGATCACGGTCACCCCGGAGACCAGCATCCGCGACGTGCTCAAGGTCACGCGCGATCATTCGATCAGTGGCGTGCCGGTGGTCAGCGGGGGACTCCTCGTGGGCATCGTCACCAGCCGCGACCTGCGCTTCGAGCAGAATCTCGACCAGGCGGTGGCCAACATCATGACCGCCAAAGAGCAGTTGGTCACCGTGAAGGAAGGCGCCAACCGCAAGGAAGTCGAGGCCCTCCTGCACAAGCACCGCATCGAGAAGGTGCTGGTGATCAACGACGACTTCGAACTGCGCGGCATGATCACCGTCAAGGACATCCAGAAGTCCACCGATTACCCCAACGCCTGCAAGGATGCCTCCGGGCAACTACGCGTCGGCGCGGCCGTCGGCACCGGCGGTGACACCGAAGAGCGGATCGAGTCACTCGCCGCCGCGGGCGTCGACGTCATCGTGGTCGATACCGCACACGGTCATAGCAAGGGCGTGATCGACCGGGTCGCGTGGATCAAGGGCCGCTATCCGCAGGTCGACGTGATCGGCGGCAACATCGCCACGGGTCAGGCCGCGCTCGACCTGGTCGAGGCGGGTGCGGATGCCGTCAAGGTCGGCATCGGCCCGGGCTCGATCTGCACCACCCGCATCGTCGCCGGCGTCGGCGTACCGCAGGTTACCGCCATTTCCAATGTCGCCGAAGCGCTCAAGGGCTCGGACGTGCCGCTGATCGCCGACGGCGGCGTGCGCTTCTCGGGTGACTTCGCCAAGGCCATGGCCGCCGGCGCCCACTCGGTGATGGTCGGCTCGATGCTGGCCGGTACGGAAGAATCCCCCGGCGAGGTTGAACTGTTCCAGGGTCGTTCCTACAAGTCCTATCGCGGCATGGGCTCGCTGGGTGCGATGCAGCAGGGTTCTTCCGACCGGTACTTCCAGGCCGAGACATCCGCCGAGAAGCTGGTGCCGGAAGGCATCGAGGGCCGGGTGCCCTACAAGGGCTCACTGGTTGCCATCGTGCACCAGATGATCGGCGGCCTGCGTGCCTCGATGGGCTACGTCGGCGCCAAGGACATCGACACCATGCGCAAGCTGCCACAGTTCGTGCGCATCACGAACGCCGGGATGCTCGAATCGCACGTTCACAACGTGTCGATCACCAAGGAAAGCCCGAACTACCGGACCTGATCCACGACCCCGCCCGCCGCGGGGTGCCGAACACCCATCGACCCGGCCTTGCCTGCCGGGTCGACTTGTTACAGGGCCAAGTCGCCCTTGCCTGCACAACACGGACCTCACGATGACCGCTTCCTCGACCATCCCGCATCCCGACATCCACGCCGAGCGCATCCTGATCCTGGATTTCGGCTCGCAGTACACGCAACTGATCGCTCGGCGGGTGCGCGAGTCGCGGGTCTACTGTGAAATCCACTCCTGGGATGTCGACAACGCCTTCGTCCGGGATTTCGCCCCCACCGGGGTCATCCTCTCCGGCGGCCCCGAGTCGGTCATCGATCCGCAGAACGCCCCTTGCGCCCCCGAGATGGTCTTCACCCTGGGCGTGCCGGTACTGGGCATCTGTTACGGCATGCAGACCATGGCCGCCCAGTTGGGCGGCAAGGTCGAGAACGCCAGCCACCAGGAGTTCGGCTTTGCCAAGGTGCGCGCCCGCGGCCACACGGCACTGCTCAAGGACATCGAGGACGAGGTCACCGAGGAAGGCTTCGGGCTTTTGGACGTCTGGATGAGCCACGGCGATCACGTGGTCGGCCTGCCCGAGGGCTTCAAGCTGATGGCCTCCTCGGACAACGCGCCGATCGCGGGCATGGCCGACGAGTCGCGGGATTTCTACGGGGTGCAGTTCCATCCCGAGGTCACGCATACCCGTCAGGGCGCGCGCATCATCCATCGCTTCATCCGCGAGATCTGTGCGACCCGGGGGCTGTGGCGCTCGGAGGCCATCATCGACTCGATGATCGAGAAGGTCCGCGAACAGGTGGGTGACGAAGAGGTGATCCTGGGGCTTTCCGGCGGCGTCGACTCCTCGGTAGTCGCCGCCCTGCTCCATCGTGCCATCGGCGACCAGCTCACCTGCATCTTCGTCGACAACGGTCTGCTCCGTGAAGGCGAAGGCGACCAGGTGATGCGCACCTTCGGCGAGCATCTGGGCGTGCGCGTGATCCGCGTCGATGCCGAGGATCAGTTCCTGTCCCGGCTGGCCGGCGAGGCCGACCCGGAGAAAAAGCGCAAGATC
>JAGXGL010000029.1 GCA_024636755.1 Guyparkeria sp.
AGGGTTTCACGGACGCAACGCAGGAGCTCACGATCGGTCTCCCGGGCTTTTGTCCCGCCGTGTAACCCCTCGGTAGAGGTCGGCAACTCTCGGACCAGTCATCCACCGCGTGGATCGGAACCCTAGTTGCCCATTTCTCAGCCAGTGATGAAGGGTGCCCGCTTAATCTTCGTGGCTCCCTGCGTTCTCCCAACGTGGTGCAGGGATAGTGCCAATACGAAATAGAGGAAAATCGCACATAAAAACAATGACATGGCCTTTGTGGTGACGTTGCCCCATCCAAGCGAGTGCGTCATTCCGGTGCAGGGTTGGGGGCGGCGCGCGCCACGTTGGTGCGAGTCTGGATCACGGGGAAGTGGGGTCGAAGTGCCCGCTGCTCGACATTGACCGCTGGGGTTCGGCCTCGGATAGGAGCCGTCGCACAGGCTTGGCACCGAGACGGTCAGGCCGCTGATGTCTTCCAGGTGGCCGCCCAGTCATCTAGGGTGCCGAGCCCCGTGCAAGCGTGCGTGAAGCATTGTTTCAACCGGTGCGGGAGTGTCTGGCAAAACCGGGGGTGATTCAGTTTCAGCCAGCGAACGGGTGTCCAGAAAGCCGAGACCAATCCCGCTCCAGGAGGGTGGAGGAGATACGTACGCGATGGGTCCAGATCGCTTTCTGATGAGTGGGAACATGTCTCAGAATTGGTACCCCATAATCGCCATCGCCCCATGATCGACCTCCCCACCGGTCTGGTTGGGGGCATTTTCCATCCGCATGGCGTGGATGCCCAGCAGGGTCTTCTTGCCCAGGCGCTGTCGGTAGCCGATCTCGTAGTTGGTCGGTGTGTCGGCGGCCGAGAGGGCGATGGACTCGTGTCGGTAGATCACGTCGCCTCCGGGGGTGCGGTCGGCCGCGAGCTTCAGCCGGGCGGTGCCACCGGACAGGTGCATGGGCTGGCTGGCGACAAAGGCGATTCGCTTACGGCCCTGGTCAAAGCCGTAGGACGCGCCGAGGGCGAGCTGCCTGACGTCGGCATCGAGACGGGTTATCAGGCTGCGCTCGAAGCTCGCGCTGGCTCGGCCGGTCTGGTAGCTGGCAAAGGCGGAGAAACCGCCCAGCCGGGCGTTAATCCCCAACTGCAGCAGTCCCATGTCCGATCCCGACTGGGTGGAGAGACCGCCCATGCCGCTCATGCCGAGAAAGCCCGCGCTTTCCTCGAGCCGCGCGTAGCCGGCAGTCAGGTCGATACCGTCGACCAGCTCGGCCTTGAGGCCCACGGCAGCGTTGCTGATCCGGTTGCTGGTCCCATTCGGGTCGAGCGACAGGCGTTTTTCGCCCTGCCAGTACCGCGAGGTGATCGACAGGCGCGGCGCGATGGGTAATTGCGCGCTCATGCCGTTGGCCGAGTCGATCTGGTTCGCCATCGGGGTATTGCCGGCATAGGAGATCATTGCCATGCCGGCCATGCCGCTCGAATCCGGTGCCGAGGCGCCGTTGCCGAAATGGTAGGCCTCCAGTTGCATGCCGCGGGCGCTTGTGTCGGTGCCCAACGCGGCGAGGTTGACGCGTCCCTGGGCATCCACGCCCACCCGCTGGATGGTGCCGGTGGCCTCGTCGCGATGTTCCGCGCGCCCGGTCAGTCCCGTGGCGAGGAACTCGCTCATCCGATAGCCGAGGCCCTGGGTCGGGTCGCTCGCCGATCGCACCCTGCCGGAGAGGTCGGCGGTGTAGTTGCGCCCCAATTCATCGAATACCTCGACGCGGGAGGCGGCGATGGCGATGCGTTCGGCGGTGTCGCCCAGACCGGCCGGTAGGATCAACCCGGAAGTCGAGACCGACGAGCCCGCTGGCGGGTCGTCGCCGTCCGGCACGCTGGCGGCGGTGGCCACGGACAGGACGCCTTCAGGGGCGAGCGCGGCCTCGACGTCCAGCCGGCCCTGCCCGTAGGTGTAGAGACCGCAGTCGACGTTGCTGGATGTGCCGCAGGAGGTGTCGCCGTAGTTGTCGCGGCCCACGGCGTTGTAATTGGCGAACTCGCGCTCGGTGGTGTCGAGCAGGCGCTGCGCGGCCTGTTTGGGCGTGAAGTGATCCCACTTGGACAGGATGGTGGCCATGGCCGCGGAGACGAGCGGGGCGGCAAAAGAGGTGCCCTGGGCCGTGCCGTAGGCGTCCGGGCTATCGTTCGCGATCGCTACCGTGTGAAAGTCCTGGGTGACCAGGAAACGGCTTTGAATCAGCGGGTTGTCGCCGGCGAAGTTGGAGTAGCTGGCCAGCTGGTCATCGGTCAGGGCGCCGACGACCAGGTATTGGTCGACCAACGTGTTCGCTTCGTTCCAGTCCACATTCCAGCTTGAGCCGACCTTCTCCGAGTAACTGGCGCTGTCATTGCCGGCCGAGGAAACCAGCACGGCACCGGAGTCGACGAACGTGTCGATCTGCTGGTGCTCGGTGGACGTGGTCGGGTAAGACTGCCGGGCGAGCACCGCATCGAAGGAATAGCTTAGGTTAGCGACGCGGTCGCCGTTATCGACCAGATCGCTCATCGCCTGAGGAATCGAGCTAACGGCTGCATCACCGTCGGGATCGTCGGAAACATCGTAGATGCCTAGCTGAGCGTTGCCTGAGTAGGCCAGCGTCTTTCCCGCGATCAGCGAGGCGACGGCCGTGCCGTGGCCGCTCTCGTCGCTGACGTCGTTGGAGGCGGAGCCCGTCGAGTCCGTGGTTGAGGCGACGATCGGTTGGCCGACCGGGTTGTCGCCCTGGAATTCATCGTGATCCAGGTCCAGACCGGTGTCGATCACGGCGACCACTTCCGAGGGGTTGCTGACGCCGGAGTTGCTCACGGTGATGGTGTCCGCCGGCTGGATCGCGGTGAAGGTGTAGCTGCCGGTGTTCGTGCCATCCGGTGGCGGGGCCGAGCCCCCACCGCCACCGCCGCACGCGGCCAGTAACAGGGCCGCAATCGCCAACGTTCCCGTCAGGGCGAGGTTTCTGACGAGCATCACGGCTGCCCCGGCCGCGCGGGAGCGAGGTCTTTTGGAACACAGCGGTTGGCATCGAGCACGAACTGGCCATCGCCCGTGCGGTACCAGATGCCCGAGTCGACCAGGATGCCCTGGCGCTGGGGTCTTTTGCTAAACATGGTGCAACCTCGGTTATCCACGCCCACGGGCACGAACAGGATTGACGCGTCGGCGGCAAGCACACCGTTGAGCTGACCGTAGGACGGGTCGGCGACAGAGGAACCGGGGGCAGCGCAGGCGGCCAGGATGAGCGGTGTGGCCAGCGAGACCAGGGTGCGAAACGGCTTTAGGAACATGGCAGGGCCCTCCATTGACGCGGTTCGCCAGGCCGATGGGATGTCCTGTCGACGAAGTTGACCGAAAAGGCGATTGACAAGCATTTGCATTTCCACCTAGGGCCTAGTCTAACTTGGTCGTGGGATTTTACCTGTCGTTTTTGGCATTCCTTGTCCGTGGTGACGGGCGGGCCTCGGCCTCGCCATGGATAGCGGGGCGGTTTGGCGAGCCGCGCGTCAGGACTGAGCCAATTGCACGCGATTCCGTCCGGCCTTCTTTGCCTCGTAGAGGGCTTCGTCGGCTCGGGCTTCGAGTGTCTTGGTGGTTAATCCGTCGTGCATCTCGGCGACGCCGACACTCACGGTCACCGTCCCGACATCCTTGAAGGGCGAGTCGGCGACTGCCGCGCGGATGCGTTCGGCCAATTTCATCGCGCCGCTCAACGGCGTATGGGTGGCGACGACGAGGAATTCCTCCCCGCCCCAGCGGCCCAGTTCAGGGAGAGCAGGGTCTCGCGGTCGTACCCGTAGAACGAGACGGCCGCCGGGTTGGCATCGATGATCTGACCGGAATCCGCGGCGATCAGGAGCTTGGGCGCGGCGTTGCGAACGAACATCTCCTCGAAGAGGTCGTCCGCTCGTGTTCGCTCCGAGGCCAGGGCGGCTTCCAGTTGGCGGATGCGGTTTTCCGGTGTCTGCACGGGCTCTCCTGACGGTGCGGATCAGTGAGTCGGGGTCATCCAATCAGAACACCTCGCCCCGGAACGAAACCGGAGGACCCTCAACGCACAACACATGCGGCTGGGGCTCCCGAATGATGCCGTCGGCTTGAACCCAGGTTTCGTTCAGCATGTGGCATCAACGCTCGCGGGCCATTGCCTTGGTGACCACAGGCTGTATGGCCGTTGTCCAGAACCGAATTCGGCGGGGACGAGTGGTAACAAAGAAATGCCCGGCAGACTAGCTGTCTGCCGGGCATTTTTTTATTCCGGTTCTATACCGGGCATTTTCTATTCATGGAACGGTGTCGTTAGAACCACATCCGTACGCCGGCAACCAACCGCAGATCCTCGGTGTCGTGACCTTCGTCGCGGGCGAGGTCGGCCGTGTCGCCCAGTTGTTTCTTCCAGCTCACACCGACGTAGGGGGCGAACTCGCGCTGGATTTCATAACGCAGGCGCAGGCCTAGCTTGACGCTGTTGATGCCCTGGCCGACGCCGAACTCCTCGACCTCCTGGAAGGCGAACGAGCTGCCGAAGCGCGGCTGCAGGACCAGGCGCTGGCTGAGCAGGAAGTCGTACTCGGCCTCGAAACCGATCGAGGCGTCGCCGTCTTCGCTGACCCGCAGGCTGGTATCGATTTCGAACCAGTAGGGCGCCAGTCCCTCCAGGCCCACCACGGCAAAGCCGCGATCGTGGTTCGGGCCGGGGCCGTATTCAAGTTGATAACCGACGCCGGCCTGCACGGACCAGTAGGGGGCGATCAGGCGGCCGTAGAGGAGGTCGAGTGCTTCGATCTCGCCACCGTCGCCGCCGGAGACGACGTGTTCGCCTTCGCCCTTGACCACGAGTCGGTTGGTGTCGCCGCCGTACCAGCCCTTGAACTCCCAGTCGACGCTGTCCTCGTCGTCACCGGCGGCGTATTCCAGCCGGTCGAAGAGAAAACGACCGTGCGGCGCGTCACCCATGGGGGGTGCCCAGCCCTTATCCCTGGCGAAGGACGCCTGGCCATCGGCCATCGCGCTCAGGGGCATGATGGCCAGCATGCTCGCGGTCAGCAGGCCGCCGACGGTTTTGGAAAGGTGTCGGTTTGAGATCATCAATCTTGCTCCTCTGAAACGTTAGGCGACGGATACGACGCGGAACATGCCTGCTTCCATGTGATAAAGCAGGTGGCAATGGAACGCCCAGTCGCCCGGGGCATCGGCGGTGATGCGCGCGGAGATCATTTCGCCGGGCTTCACGGAGATTGTGTGCTTGCGGGGGCGGAGGTCGCCGTGCTGATTTTCCATCTCCATCCACATCCCGTGCAGGTGGATCGGGTGGTCCATCATGGTGTCGTTCACCAGGATCAGGCGCAGCCGTTCCCCGTGATGGAACTGGATCGGTCCGTCCACCTCCGTGAACTTCTCGCCGTCGAACGACCACATGTACCGCTCCATGTTGCCGGTCAGGTGAAGCTCGATCTCCCGTTCCGGCTCGCGTGGGTCGGGCCACGGGGCCAGTGCCTTCAGATCGTTGTAGACGAGCACCTTGTGGTCGGGCGTGCTTTTCAGGCCGATACCCGGGTCGTCCATGCGGTTGCCGGGACTCCTGGCAACCATCGCCGCGCCCGGGCCGTGATCGTCCGGGCCGTGCGAGATGTTGCGGTCGGCCAACGGCCAGGGCACTTGCTTGTTCGGGTCGCTCGCGGCCATGTTCATCCCGGCGTGGCTGCTGTCATCGGCGCCCATGGCCATTCCGCCGGACGTGGAGCCTTGATCGTCCATGGTCGGCTTGCTGTTCATACCCTTGGACTTGTCGTTCATGGACATGTCCATCTTGCCGCTCTTGGCCTTGGATTTGTCGTCCATGGCCATGCTGTCCCCGCTCATGTTCATGCCGCCCATGTCCATGTCGTCCATGTCCATGCCCATGGCTTCCATCCCGCGGGAGGGCATGGGACGCAGTTCGGGGATCTCGGCGGTCATTCCGACCGAGGTGGCGAGCGTGCCGGCGGCAAAGCCGCTGCGGTCCATGGACTCGGCGAAGAGGGTGTAGGCCTGGTCGTCCGTCGGCTCGACGATCACGTCGTAGATCTCGGCCACGCCGATACGGAACTCGTCGATCGGAACGGGCTCGATGTTTTGGCCGTCGGCCTGGACCACGGTCATCTTCAGGCCGGGGATGCGCACGTCGAAGAAGGTCATTGCCGAGGCGTTGATCACCCGCAAGCGCACTTTCTCGCCGGGTTGGAACAGGCCCGTCCAGTTCTCACTGGGCGACCGGCCATTGACCAGGTAGGTGTACGTGCTGCCCGTCACGTCGAGCAGGTCCCGCGAGCTCATGCGCATCTCGCCCCACATCTGGCGCTCGCGCATGGTCTGGGCCCAGCCCTTGGTCTGGATGTCCTCGAGCAGGTCTTCGACCGTGCGCTTCTGGTAGTTGTAATGGCCCTCG
>JAGXGL010000030.1 GCA_024636755.1 Guyparkeria sp.
GAACTGGGTGAGCTGGTCGATGGGGAGACCGCCGCGTTCGATGGCGTGATCAAGCTCGCGCGCAGCGAGCGGCACGTGGCGAAGCAGGTTGGTATTGCGGCCCAGCTGCAACCCGATCCGGCCTTTGCCCAATGGTGTGAAGCTAAGTCCCTGCGCGCATTGACGGGGGTGGCCGATATCGATTCCTCCGGGTGGTACTTCCCGACGGCCGGCTGGCTGCGCCCGCGGGCGGTCATTGCCCACTGGCTGGCCACACCCGGTATCGAGACACGACTGGATCGGCCGGTGCAGCAACTGCTTGGAGAGGCGGGGGTGTGGCGAGTGCAGACGGCCGACGGGCTGACGCATGGACCATTTGCCGAGGTGATCGTGGCGGCCGGCCCGTCAAGCGGGGCCCTGATCGAGACACTGGGACCGTGGATCGAGCCGTGTCGGGGGCAGGTCAGCTGGGCGTCGCACGGGAGCGACCCGTCTGGCGATGTTCCGGCGAGCGGTCTTCCCGTGATGCGCGAGGGTTATGCGCTCGACCTGCCCAGTGGCGAACGCCTGTTCGGGGCGAGTTTCCTGCCCGGCGATACCGAGCTTGAGGTCCGGGACGTCGAGCACGAGGAGAACCGGCATCGACTCGCCGCCATCGCGCCGTCACTCGATGCAGGGCTGTCTGCCGATCGCCTGCAGGGGCGTGCCTCGTTGCGTGCGACCACGCCGGATCGCCTGCCGATCGTGGGCCGGATTGCCGACGGGCTGTGGGTATCGACCGGACACGGGGCGCGCGGCCTGACCTGGTCGGCATGGCTTGCCGAGTACCTCGCCGCGCAAATCGAGGACACCCCGTCGCCATTGCCCAGGGATCTCGCCGACGGCCTGCGCCCGCAACGCTTCGACGAGCGTGCCGCGCGCAAGGCGGCCCGACGCGGCGGACGGTCCGGCTAAACCCGAGGGCCCGGATCAGTCCGCCAGGTTGGTCGGCCAGGTTAGTCGGCTAGGCGGCGGATGCGCTCGCGCTGGGCGGCCAGCTCCTCGAGCTCGGCCTCGAAGCCGGCCAATCGCTCACGTTCCTGGTTGACCACCGCCTGGGGCGCGCGCTCGACGAAGTTGGCGTTCGACAACTTGCCGCGCGCCTTCTCGATCTGCTTTTCGATCCCCTCGACGGCCTTGTTCAGGCGCTCGAATTCCGCGGCGACGTCGATCAGACCGGCCAGCGGGATGTGCACCTGCATCTTGCCCACCAGGGCCATCGCCGATTCCGGCAACTCGCCGTCGAGTTCCTCGATCGACTCGATCCGCGCGACCGTCGTCAGCAGCGGTTCGAGTTCCGTGATGCGCGCCCGGTCACGTTCACTGGCCTCGGTGACCAGCACCGGCAACGGCTTGCCCGGCGCGATGTCCATCTCCGCACGGATGCGGCGCACGCCGAGAATGAAGCCCTGTAGCCAGTCGATCGCCTCGCGCGCCTCGGGGTCGTGCTTCGACTCGTCGGCGACCGGAAAGGGGGCGGTCATGATGGTGTCGTCATCCGAGTGCTTGGTGCCGGCGAGCGGCGCGACCCGTTGCCAGATGGTCTCGGTGATGAACGGGATGAACGGGTGCAGCAGCCGCAGCAGTGTCTCGAGCACGCGCACCAGTGTGCGACGGGTGCCGCGTTGGGCGGCCTCGTCGCCGTGCTTGAGCGCCGGCTTGGTCAGCTCGAGATACCAGTCGCAGTAGGTGCTCCAGGTGAAGTCGTACAGCGTCTGGGCAGCAAGATCGAAACGGTAGGTCTCCAGGTGTTTGGTGACCGTGGCCTCGCAGGCCTGTAATTCACCGATGATCCAGCGTTCGGCAGTGCCCAGCGTTACCGGCTCATCGCCGAGTCCCGTGTCCTCGTCCTCGCATTGCATCAGGACAAAGCGGCTGGCGTTCCAGAGTTTGTTGCAGAAGTTGCGGTAGCCCTTGACCCGCTCCAGGTCGAAGCTGATGTCGCGGCCGGTAGTCGCCTGCGCGGCGAAGGTAAAGCGCAGCGCGTCGGTGCCGTGCTCCTCGATGCCGTCGGGGAATTCCTCGCGGGTCTGCTTCTCGATCAGCCGTGCCTTCTTCGGCTGCATCAGGCCGGTGGTGCGCTTTTCCACCAGCGATTCCAGATCGATGCCGTCGATGATGTCGATCGGGTCGAGCACGTTGCCCTTGGACTTCGACATCTTCTGCCCGTGGGCATCGCGTACCAGGCCATGCACGTAGACCTCGCGAAACGGGACGTCCTTACCGAAGTACTTGCCCATCATCACCATCCGGGCGACCCAGAAGAAGATGATGTCGAAGCCGGTCACCAGCACGCTGGTGGGGTAGAAGCGTTCGAGTTCCGCGGTCTGTTCCGGCCAGCCCAGCGTCGAGAAGGGCCACAGTGCCGAGGAGAACCAGGTGTCGAGCACGTCCTCGTCCTGGGTCAGTTCCTCGTCCGCGCCGATCTCGTACTTGGCGCGTACCTCGGCTTCGTCGCGGCCAACGAAGATATTGCCATCACGGTCGAACCACGCCGGGATCCGATGGCCCCACCACAGTTGCCGGCTGATGCACCAGTCCTGGATGTTCTCCAGCCACTGGAAGTAGGTGTTCTCCCAGTTGCCGGGCACGAAGCGGATGTCACCCGAGCGCACGGCATCGATGGCCGGTTCCGTGATCGCCTTTTTGCCGCCCGGCTTGCCGGTGGTCGTCTCGTCGCGGGTGAGATCGACGAACCACTGGTCGGTCAGCAGCGGCTCGATCACCGTGCCGCTGCGGTCACCACGCGGCACCATCAGCTTGTGGTCGTCGATCTGGACCAGCAGCCCCTCGGCCTCGAGATCACTGATGATCTGGCGACGGGCCTCGAAGCGATCCAGGCCGCGGTAGCGCTCCGGCAGGTGCGGGTCGGCGTCACGCGCCGCGTCACCGACGCATTCGGCGGCCTCGCGGATGGTGGCGGTCTCGGTGAGCACGTTGAGCATCGGCAGGTCGTGGCGCTGGCCGATGGCGTAGTCGTTGAAGTCGTGCGCCGGGGTGATCTTGACGCAACCCGAGCCAAATTCGGGGTCGACGTAGTCGTCACTGATGATCGGAATGCGCCGCCCGACCAGCGGCAGGGTGATGGTCTCGCCGATCAGGTGCTTGTAGCGCTCGTCTTCCGGGTGCACGGCCACGGCGGTGTCGCCGAGCATGGTCTCGGGACGGGTGGTCGCGACCACCAGGTGCCCCTCGCCATTGGTCAGCGGATAGCGCATGTGCCATAGGTGCCCCTTCTCCTCCTCGCTGACCACCTCGAGATCGGAGACGGCGGTGCGCAGCACCGGGTCCCAGTTGACCAGCCGCTTGCCGCGGTAGATCAGGCCGTCCTCAAATAGGCGGACGAACACCTCGCGGACCGCCTCGGACAGGCCGTCGTCCATGGTGAAGCGTTCACGCGACCAGTCACAAGAAGCCCCCAGGCGCTTCATCTGCTCGGTGATAAAGCCGCCGGACTGCTCCTTCCATTCCCAGACCTTTTCCAGGAACTTCGTCCGGCCGATGTCGTGGCGCGAGACCCCTTCGGATTCCAGTCGGCGCTCGACCACCATCTGCGTGGCGATGCCGGCGTGGTCGGTGCCCGGTTGCCAGAGCGTGGCCTCGCCGCGCATGCGATGCCAGCGGGTCAGCGTGTCCATCAGGGTGTCCTGAAAGGCATGGCCCATGTGCAGGCGGCCGGTGACGTTCGGCGGTGGCAGCATGATGCAGTAGGCGCCCTCGGCCTGCATGTCGGGCGTGAACTGGTCGCCTTCCATCCAGCGCTGGTAGCAGTCCTGTTCGATCTGTCGGGGGTCGTAAGTCTTGTCCATGCCGTTATTCAGGTTCGCTTGTCGTCGGGTCGGAAGGTCGGGGCGGGGCCGCCGGAGAGGATGTCGGGCTTACTCGTCGCGGGATCGGACCGACTCGACACGATGGTGGTCAATGGTCGCCCCCGCGCTCTTGTATTGCCGCCAACGAGCACGGGCATCCGCGCGGGATTGCTCGTCGGCGGGGATGACCTCGTCGATATGCTCGCGATCGGTGGGGCGCGGGATCGGGGCACCGGTGAGATTGATCACCCGGGCAAAGCCGCCGGCCTCCGGGTCACAGCCGATGAAGATCGGCGCGTGGTCCGCGTCTTCCGGGTCGGCGGTGTGCGGTACGAAGCGGTCGTCACGGTACGACCAGAGGTAGTCGTCAAAGCCTTCCACGTGGGCGAGACCGGCGCAGACCACGTAGGTGGGGCGCTGTGCCTCGGCCTGCTCGGCGCAGAGTTCGGCGGCGAAGTACCAGAAGGCATCCTCGGCCGGGTCGTCGATCAGGTGGAATACAATCTCGCTCATTGGGGCCTTCGGGCGTGGTTGATGTCCGGGTTGCGGGGTGCTGCGACGCGGGCGATCCGTCGGTATGCTGCCTGTCGGATACTGGTAACCGGGGCCGCCGACGGTCACGCCACGGAGCAAGCGAGCATTATGCCCAATTACCCCATGTCGCCCAAGGCGATCGGCCCAGAAAACGGCTTGGCGATGGCCGGCCGGAGCGTTATCGCGCCCCGATATTTCAACGGCTTTGCGAGGGAATCGTGACGTTGATCAAGCCACGTCTGCTGGCGATTGTTAGTTGGGCCGCCGTGCTACTAGTGCTGGGGGTGGCGATTGCCTGGGTGGGGCCGGAGCGTCTGGTCGCGCCGTGGCGGTCGATCGACCCAATGGCCCTGCTGGTGGCGCTGGCGCTGATGGTGGCCAGTTATCTCATCCGCACCTTGCGTATTACCCGCTATTTCCCGGACCGGCTTGCCGGTCATTTCTGGTCGGCCTTCCGCCTGTCGAGCTGGCACAACCTGATGAACAACCTGCTGCCGATGCGTTCCGGTGAGTTGGCCTTCCCGGTGTTGATGCAGCGCTACTATCGGTTGTCTCCGCTGGAGAGCGTACCGGTGCTGTTCTGGTTCCGCCTGCTCGACCTGCAGGCGATTCTGCTGATCGGCCTGGTCGCCGGAGGGCATCTGCTCGGCCTTTCCGATGGGGTTTTGGGCCTGCTCTTTGCCTTGCTGCTGCTCGCCCCGGTTCTTGCCTACGGTCTGCGGCATTGGTTGCACGGGGTGCTGTGCCGGCAGGATGGCCGGCTGGCGCAGAAGGGCGTGACGATGCTCGAAAGCCTGCCCGATCGGCCAACGCGATTGCTGGGCACGCTGTTCTGGACCTGGGCGAACTGGCTGGTCAAGTTGGCCGCGCTGGGCTGGGTCTTGGCCGCCCTGGCCCCGGTCGGTTTCGCCGCCGGGGTGCTCGGCGCGATCGGCGGGGATCTGACCACGGTGCTGCCCGTGCATGCCCCGGGCGGGTTTGGTACCTACGAGGCCGGGGTGGCCCTGCTGCTCGCCCCCTTGGTCGACGAGCCGCGCACCGTGCTGGCCGCGGCGGTCAACTTGCACCTGTTCGTGCTGGGCACCGCGCTGCTGGCCGCGGCGTTGGCGCTGTTCATTCGTCGTCCGTCCCCGCGTTGACCTCATCGGCCGCCGCATGGCGGATCAGCTGATCGAGCGTGCCCATGTAACCCTGCAGCCGTGCCTCGAAAGTGGCGGCCGGCACGGCCCCGTCGTGGAATTCCTGCAACAGCGACAGGATGCCGGTGGCCAGGTGGCGATGCCGGTCAAGGTTCTCGGTCGCCCACCAGGCCGCCGCGGCGCGCAGTTGGTGGTGGCGTTCGGATTGCTCCAGGTGGGCCCGTCCCAGTGAACGCAGCCCCCAGAGGGCGGCCATGGCGCCGAGTGCGGTGCGCGGCCTGGCCGGGTTGATCGCGAAATCGAAGTCGGCCATCCAGTCGGCCAGGGCGGGTGCCCGCATCGGCCGGGCGATGGCGTAGCCCTGACCGAGTTGCCCGCCGAGCAGGGCGGTGGCCTCGATCAGGTCAGGCGTTTCCAGGCCCTCGACCACCGTGTGCAATTCCAGGGCCAGGGCCATCTGGATCATCGAGGCGATGAAGGTCAGGACCCGGCCGGGTTCGTGCTGGGCCGCGCGCACCATGCCCTGATCGATCTTGACCGTGTTGAAGGGCAGGCTGCGCAATCGCAACAGGTTGTTGTAGCCCGAGCCGAGGTCGTCCATTGCCAGGCTGACCCCCAGCTCGCCGATGCGCTGCATGGGACCGGCCAGATCGCCCGGCTCGAAGCCGGTGTCGCCCTGCTCGAGCAGCTCGAGCGTGATCCGGTGCGGACTCACCGCGTGGCGGTCGAGCGCCGCGCGCACATGTCCCGGAGTGGCCGGGTCCATCAGCACACTCACCGGCAGGTTGATGGCCACCGAGAGTGCCGGGCCGTGGGGGGCCTCGATCTCCCGCAGGCAGGCCAGGGACTGGTCGAGACCCAGTTCGAACAGGCGCATTACCTGGCCGTCGTTGAGCCAGGGGATGAACATGTTCGGCAGGATGACCTCGCCACTGGGCAGATTCAGGCGTGCCAGGGCCTCGAGCGTGGTTAGCCGGCCCGTCTGCACATCGATCACCGGCTGGTAGACCATCTCCAACCCTTCGTCGTAGAAGGCCTGCCGCCAGCGATCGTGATCGCCCTTGGCATACAACAGTGACGCCGGACTGCGAATCTGCCGCCAGGCCTGGCTGACCAGCGCCATCAATTGGCCGGTAAAGCCCTGCAACGTCGAGCTGGTGAACATCCCGGGGATGCGTCCATGCAGGCAGATCACGGCGATGGGCTGGTCACGGTTGTCGAGGATGGGGATCGCCACGGAACTGCGGATGCCAAGCGACTCGGCCTGAGCGGCCCAAGGCGCGCCGGCGGGGTCGTTCAGGGTGTTCACCATGGTGACGACACGGACATGCCGGTAGGCGACCGAGACCGGATGCGCCGACTCCGGGCGTTTGAGATCGAGCGTGGCGTGCCCATCGGGCTCACCGGTCGGCTGGGTGAAGAGGTCGTTGCCCTCGGCGTAGTTGGCGACGAAACGGCCGTCGGCATTGGGCGACAGGATCGCGACCCCATTAATGCCGGGCAGGCCGGTCAGCGTGTTCAGCAGATGCTCGTTGAAATCCGGCCAGTTGTGCTCGCTGCGTCGGCGATCATCGATTGCCACCAGGGCGGCCTGGAACTCGTCATCGACGGCCTGGCCCGCGTCGAGCTGGTGGGAAAGCTCCATGCTCAGCCGTTCGGTAAAGACGCGTTCGAGCCGGTTCTGGTGCCGCTGATTGACGTGGGCGCGATTGAAGGTCTCGTTGAACTCGTGCATGTACACGGTGATCGCGCGGACGAGGTCACTGGGCGACACACCGGTCAGCGCGTGCACGTGACCGATTTGGCGGGCGCGATTGATATGCGCTTCTTCGCTCAGATCGGGGTCGAGCAGGAAGGCGAGGTGCTCGGCCTGCTGGGTCCTGACCGCCTGGAATTCCCGGGGCGACAGGTGGGCGAGTACGTTGCGTATCGACTCCAGCCGGGAAATCTCGGCGTAGAAACGCTCGACGAAATCGTCGCTCAGGTCACCGACGTCCGGCTGAATCCGTTCGAGAAGCATCCTCGCGGCGGGGCCGTAGGCCGGTATGGCCTCGGGTATCTCGGGTATCTCGGGTAGATCCTCGCTCCGCTGGGTGGTTTCCTGCTCCCAGATCACCCAGTCCTGCTGACGGATCGCCTTGCTGTTCTTGGCAGCGTACAGCGCGGCATCGGCGTTGCGGATCAGCTGCTCCGGGGGGCTATCGTCAAGCGGATAGCGGGTGACCCCGATCGAGCCGTTGGCGTGGATCTCGACTCCGTGTTCCAGGGTGATGGGCCGACGGATGGTGGTGGACACGCGATCGAGGACCCGCGTGAGGCCGGCATCGTCGTCGATATCCTCCAGGATCAGCAGGAACTCGTCGCCACCCAGCCGGGCGGCCATGTCGGTGTCACGAATCGCCCCCTTGAGTCGGGCGGCGAGCGTCATCAGCATCTCGTCGCCGGCGGCGTGACCGAATCGATCGTTGATTGGCTTGAAATCGTCGAGATCCAGCAGGGCCACGGCCAGCATCTGCTCATGGCGTTCGGCTCGCGCCAGCGCCTTGGGCAATTCGGTGTCGACGGCGCGGCGATTGGCCAGATTGGTCAACGGGTCGTGATAGGCGAGATAGGTGTTGCGCTGCTGTTCCTCGTCGAGCCGATCGCGCAGGTCGAGCTGTTCCAGGCTGCGATTGACCAGTTCGCCCAGGTGCACCAGCACCTCGGTGACTTGCTGATCGAGGTCCGATTCGGCGGCGGCGATCACCACCAGAAAGGCCCAGAGTCGACCGCCTCGCGATAGCGGCACGAGCGCGGCAAGCGGTGGGGTGTCGAACCAGTTCAACTGCGCGAAGGGCGCGGCGATACGCTCGTCGATCACCATGCGCCGGCCGGCATCGACCAGTGCGTGGGCGCAGCGGATGCCGTCCTCAAGGGTGCGTTTTACCTCCCCGCTCGGCCGCTCGATGATCTCGCTGTCGCCACCGATGGCAATCGGGGTAATACCGTGGTCGGCCGGGGAGACCCAGGCGCCGAGGAACAGGCCGGTCTCCAGCAATTGCGTACAGACGACCTCCAGCATGCGCTGTTCGTCATCGGCCAGGATCAGGGTGTCGATCTGGGCGAGCAGCGACTGCATCAGTGCCTGGTCGCGTTCCAGCCGTTCGATCCGCTGACGCTGATGTTCCTTGAGCAGGGCGGCATCCGGCCGCGTGCTGGTAAAGGCATGGTCAATGCTCGTGCGTAGGCTCGACAGCATCGCCTCGTCGGGGAGGGGCTCGATGATTTCGATGGCCCAGTAGCCGGGCGTGCCGTCCTCCGGTCCGAGCGCCTGTAAAAAAAGACGTTCCTCGGTGGTTTCGATCGCACCGGCCGGATCGCTGCCCGTATCCGTTTCCGGCAGCAGGGCGCGATCGAAATCGCTGCTCGCCGCCAGCAGGCGGCCTTCCTCGCTCAGGAATACCGCGCTGCGCGATAGGGGGGGGTAACAGGCGGCAATCGTCTCGAGCAGGACGGCGATCGCCTCGTCACGAGGCAGCCGATCGACCAGCGAACGGGCCATGGCCTCCAGTCGCTCGGGTGTCATGGGAGGGTCCGTCGGCGGCGAGTGCTCGCCGCGCGTGGGCACATCGAATGCCACCCGGATCGTCTCGTCGACAACGAGATCGGCCGGGGCGAAGGTGCCATTCGAGGGCTGGGTTGGGGGTGGCTCATGGGGGTTAAAGGATCAAGGCGTGACGGGTTGGGGTCAAGCTCGGTGGATTTCGCCCTTCGAGGGCCGTCAGTCTTCGTCATCGGTCGCAGCGGCAGCGGGCGTGCCCGGGAATGGCTCCGCTCCGTGGTGGCGGTCGCCGGTGTTCCTGCCGTACACTGCCCGCGTTTTATCGCTACCGGATTCCCATGTCGATCCGATGACCACCGGCTGCCATCCTGGCCGGCTTCCGGGTCGATCGGCCATCCGGGTGATGACGCGCTCGTCATGCCGCGCGTTGCAAACCGTCACGCGCTACCACGGGGTCCCCCACACCATGACAACCCATCTCGCCGCGCCACTTTCCATCGTCGTGCCGATGTTCAATGAACAGGAGAACGTCTCGCCGTTGGTCGAACGGGTCCACGAGGCGTTGGTCGATTATACCGGGGCCTGGGAGCTGTTGCTGGTCGACGACGGGTCGTCGGACGCCACGGTCGCCCGGGTCCGCGAGGCGCGCGAGGCCTTCGGTTCGCACGTCCGGCCAATACCGCTGACCCGCAACTTCGGCCAGACCGCCGCCATGCAGGCCGGTATCGATCTGGCGCGCGGCGAGGTGATCGTGACCATGGACGGCGATCTGCAGAACGACCCGATCGACATCCCGCGCATGGTCGACCGGTTGCTGCGCGAGGACCTCGACCTGGTGGCCGGCTGGCGGCGGGATCGCAAGGACAACCTCTGGGGGCGCAAGGTGCCCTCGTGGCTGGCCAACCGCCTGATCCGCCGGTTGACGGGTGTCAATCTGCATGACTACGGCTGCAGCCTGAAGGTCTTTCGTGCCGATGTAATCAAGGGCGTGCGCCTCTACGGCGAGATGCACCGGTTCATCCCGGCTTGGCTCGCCACGCAGACCGCTCCCAGCCGGATCGCCGAGGAGGCGGTCACGCATCATCCGCGCACCGCGGGCACCTCCAAGTACGGCTTGTCGCGCACCTTCCGGGTGATCATCGACCTGATCAGCGTCTACTTCTTCATGCGCTTTTCGGCCCGTCCGGCCCATTTTTTCGGGCTGCTGGGCTCGGGCTTCGGTCTGCTCGGCGGGCTGGGCATGTTCTACCTGCTGGTCGAAAAGATGCTGGGCCATGACATCGGCGACCGGCCCCTGTTGCTGGTCTCGATCCTGTTTATCCTCATCGGCGTGCAGATGCTGACCACCGGCGTGCTCTCCGAGATGCTTTCCCGGACCTACTACGAGTCGCGCGATGTACGCACCTACCACTTGCCGGCACGCTTTGATCTGGCCGGTGAAAACGATGCCTTTCACATGCCGCGGGCCGGATCGCGCAGCGATGCCGGCGGTGTGGCATCCGCCGAGGAGGACCAGGCATGACCGTCCAGCCCGCCTTTCGTCGTGATCCGGCCCCGGCCAGCCAGCTGGTGCTGGCCTTCGTGCTGACCGCGGCCGTGCTGCTGGTCGGTGTGTTTGCCTGGCCGGGGGCGCGCGAGTCCCTGTTCCATGTCTTCAACGCGTTGGGCGGCGTCGAGTCGACCTGGCCGTTCTGGGCCGGGGTCAATGCCCTGGCCGACACCTGGTTGACGCTGGGTTTGTTTTTGCCGTTCGTGCTCTGGCGGCCCCGATTGGCGATCCTGCTGCTGTTCACCGCGATCATTGCCACCGCCATCACGCATAGCCTCAAGCCGCTTCTCGATGTGCTCCGTCCCCCCGGTGTGTTGGAGGCGGACGCCTTCCACCTGATCGGTCACTCGGTCAGCTCCAAGGCCTTTCCCTCCGGGCATACGGTGACCGCGTTCACCTTCGCCGGGTTGTTGATCCTGGGGTTGCGACCGCGCTGGCCCTGGGTGGCGCTGCTGCTGGCGCTCGCCTCGCTGATGGGCATCTCGCGCATGGTAGCCGGTGTGCACTGGCCGACCGACGTGCTGGCCGGGGCGATCATCGGTCTGGGATCGGTGGCGGCGGCCGTCTGGCTGGTGGGTCGCTGGCCGGCGGCCCGTCATGCCCGCTGGCCGGTACCGGTGGCGGTGTTTGTCTGCGCGGTCTGTGCCCTGGGGGCACCGTGGGTCGACGTCGGTTATCCGCAGGGTGTCTGGGCCAACTGGATGGTCGCACTGATCGGTGTCCTCGCCCTGTTTGTCGGCACGCTGCGTTACTGGCCGGGCCGGATGAGCCGCTCACTGGATCGTCGATTGGGTGGATTGGGCTCGCGTGGGCGTTAATGGCCATCGCGGGGATCGTCAAAACCGGGTGTGCGAGGCTATAATTCCGTTATGTCACTGATCGCCTTCGGGGTTAACCACAAGACCGCACCGGTGGACGTGCGCGAGCGCATCGCGTTCGGTCCCGATCGCGTGCACAACGCCCTCAAGGAGTTGCTTGGTGATGGCGGGGCGCGCGAGGCGGCGATCGTCTCGACCTGCAACCGCACCGAGATCTACACCCACGCCGAATGCGTCACCGACGAACTGGTCGAGTGGCTGGCGACGTTTCACCAGATGTCGCCGGAGGCGTTGCGTCCTTACATCTATGCGCACACCGACGAGTCGGCGATCCGTCACCTGATGCGGGTGGCCTGCGGGCTCGACTCGATGGTGCTGGGCGAGCCGCAGATCCTCGGTCAGATCAAGGACGCCTTCACGCTGGCGCAGGACGCCAACGCGCTGGGCCCGATCCTCGGTCGCCTGTTCCAGAACACCTTCGCGGTGGCCAAGCAGGTGCGCACCGACACGCAGATTGGTGCCTCCCCCGTATCGGTCGCCTTTGCCGCGGTCAGCCTGGCCCGGCAGATCTTCGGTTCGCTCGAGGAGAAGACGGCGCTGCTGATCGGGGCCGGGGAAACCATCGAGCTGTGCGCGCGCCACCTGCAGTCGGCCGGGTTGACCCGGGTGATCGTCGCCAACCGCTCGATCGAGCGGGCCCATATGCTCGCCGAGCAGTACGATGGCAGTGCGATCGGGCTGGGCGACATCCCGGCCCACCTGCACCGGGCCGATATTGTTATCTCCTCGACCGCGAGCTCCCTGCCGGTACTCGGCAAGGGCGCGGTCGAGCAGGCGATCCGTGAGCGCAAGCGCCGCCCGATCTTCATGGTCGACATTGCCGTGCCGCGCGACATCGAGCCGCAGGTCGGCAATCTCCAGGACGTGTATCTCTACACGGTCGATGACCTCAAGACGGTCATCGATGAAGGCCAGCGCAGCCGGCGCGAGGCAGCCGAGCAGGCCGAGGAGATCATCGACGTCCAGGTCGAGCATTTCCTCCAATGGGTGCAGTTGCAGACCGGCGCGGAGTTGATCCGCAATTACCGCCGGCGCGCGGAGGATATGCGCGACGAGACGTTGGCCCGGGCGCGCTCGATGATCGAATCCGGCCGCGACCCGCAGGAGGCGCTCGATTACCTCGCGCGCACCCTGACCAACCGCCTGATTCACCAGCCGACCGTCGTCTTGCGTCAGGCTTGCGTCAGTGGTGATCTCGCCACGGTGCAGAGCGTCTCCCACGTGGTGGGTCTCGACGAGGACGCCGAAACGCTCGCCCAGCGCGCCTTGCCGGTTGGCCAGTGGGGCAATCGCAACCCGAACAACGATCGCGAGCGCTAGCTGATTGCCTTCGCCCGCCATCTTGCCGGGCAGGTGCTCTACCCCCTGATCGCTCCCCTCACTTTTCGCATCCGAATCCCTGTTTATGCATAACGCCCTGGTCGCCCGGCTCGACAGCCTGGTCGAACGTTTCGAGGAAATCACCGCTCTGCTCGCCGACCCCGACGTGATCGCCGATCAGGCGCGCTTCCAGCGCCTGTCGCGCGAATACGCGCGGCTTGAGGCGCTGGTGAAGAACGTCGAGACCTTCCGCCGCACCGAGCGTGAGCTCGAGGAGGCGCGCACCCTGGTCGAGGGCGATGACTCCGATATGGCCGAGATGGCCCGCGAGGAATTGGCCGATCTGGAGGCGCGGTACGCCGACCTGGACGCCGAGATCGAGCGCCAGTTGCTGCCCGAAGATCCGAACGACGAGGGCGACGTGTTTCTCGAGATTCGGGCCGGCGCGGGCGGCGACGAGGCGGCGATATTCGCCGGCGACCTGTTTCGCATGTACGGCCGGTTTGCCGAGATGCGTGGCTGGAAGGTCGAGGTGCTGTCGGCCTCGGAAGGGGAGCACGGCGGCTACCGTGAGCTGATTTCCCGGGTCAGCGGCGATGGCGTGTACGCCTGGCTCAAATTCGAGTCCGGTGCCCACCGCGTCCAGCGGGTGCCGGTGACCGAGACCCAGGGGCGCATCCACACCTCGGCGGCCACGGTGGCCGTGATGCCGGTCATCCCCGCGACCGACGCCCCGGAGATCAACGCCAACGACCTGCGCGTTGATACCTTCCGTGCCTCGGGGGCCGGCGGCCAGCACGTCAACAAGACCGATTCCGCGATCCGCATTACCCACCTGCCGAGCGGCACGGTGGTCGAGTGCCAGGAAGAGCGCTCGCAGCACAAGAACCGCGCCCGGGCCATGGACCTGCTCGCGGCGAAACTCGCCGACGAGGCCCGCCGCGAGCAGGCCGAGGCGACGGCGGCCAACCGCAAGGCGCTGGTCGGCAGTGGCGATCGCTCGGATCGCATCCGCACCTACAACTTCCCGCAGGGGCGCGTGACCGACCACCGCATCAACCTGACGGTCCATCAGCTCGACAAGATCCTCGCGGGCGAACTCGTCCAGGTGGTGGTGCCGCTGCGCCAGGCCGACCAGGCCGCGCAACTCGAGGCCCTCGCCCAGGACGGCGCGTGAACGCGGGCGTGAACCCGTCGTCCAGCGACGAGTGCATCGATGCCATGCTGCGCCGCTGCGGTGACAGTATCGCGTCTGGCCGGGGCTGTGATCGGGCCGAGGCGCTGTTCGAGGCCCGCCTGTTGGCGGGCTTTGTCACCGGTCTGGATACCACCGCGCTGATGCTGCAGGGCGACCGCCCGTCCGCACCGGGTGTCCGCGGCCAACTCGACGCACTCTGCGCCCGCCGCGCGGCGGGCGAGCCGGTCGCCTACCTGATCGGTGAGCGTGGCTTCTGGCGATACCGCTTTCGGGCCGCGCCCGGCGTGCTGATTCCCCGACCGGATACCGAGGTCCTGGTCGAGTGGGCCCTCGCACTCATTCCCCGGGACAGGCCCGATCGGGTGCTGGATCTGGGCACGGGCAGCGGGGCGATCGGCTTGTCGATCGCCGCCGAGCGGCCCGATGCCGAGGTGCATGCCGTCGACCGCAGCGCGTTGGCGATCCGGCTGGCGGCCCGCAATCGCGACTTTCTCGCCGAGCAGGGCGCCTGTGTGAGGCTCGGCCTGTGGCAGGGCGACTGGCTCGAAGCGGTTGCCCCGGCCTCGGTCGACCTGATCGTGAGCAATCCGCCGTACATCGCCGCCAACGATCCGCACCTGGCCCAGGGCGATCTGCGGTACGAGCCGGTCGAGGCCCTGGTGGCCGAGGAGGCGGGCCTCGCCGATTACCGACACATCATCGGTCAGGCTCGCTCGGTGTTGCGGCCGGGGGGATGGCTGCTGCTGGAGCACGGCTTCGAGCAGGCCGAGGCGGTCGCCGGGCTGCTCGAACAGGCGGGATTCGAGTCGATCGATTCTCGGCCGGACGTCGCCGGCCACCCCCGCGGCACCGCTGGGCAGCGGCCGGCTTGACCTCCGCCGTTGGGCGGAACGCCGTTCTTGGTTCGCCCTGCCAACTGCGCTAGTCTTGAAGCGTAACGGGCGAAAGGCAAGGCGCCGGCATGGAAGACAAACAACTGATCAAGATGCACGAAATCTGGTTTCGTGGCCCTCACCAGGAAGGGGAGCCGGCCCGAGCCGCGGAGTCGTTCGCCCGGTGGTTGCCGGGGGTGATCGCCGCCAAGCGCCGTGGGCCGTTGTGCCTGGAGGTCGAATATGACCTCTCTACCATCTGTCTGAAGGTGATTCGCCAGGCGGTGCAGGCAGCGGGTTTTCATCTCGATGCCGCGTTGCTGGAAAAGCTCAAGTGCGCGTTGGTCGACTACACCGAGCAGAATCAGCGCGAGGCCCTGGGCCTGGACGGTTGCAACCTGCCACCGCAAAAATACCGGCCCACCGGCGAGGCGGTCCTTGCGCGTGATCGCCACGCCGAGGATCAAGGCGACCGATCCGACGATCCCTGGCGGCACTACCTGTAAGCGCGGCACTACCTGTAAGCCTTTCGTTAGCGATCGAGCCGAAGGCGAACCACACCCTTCGGCACAAATGCCCGGCCACAGGCCGGGCATTTGCGTTACCGGCATTTTCCAAAGACTAGGGCACCATGAAAGACGAACAACTGCTGCGCTATGGGCGCCACATCATGCTCGACGGACTGGATTACGACGGTCAGCAACGCCTGCTGGATGCCCGCGTGCTGATCGTCGGGCTGGGCGGGCTCGGCTCCCCGGTCGCGTTGTATCTCGCCGCGAGCGGGGTGGGCGAACTGCACCTCGCTGACTTCGATCACGTCGACCTGTCCAATCTGCAACGCCAGGTCGTGCATGACCAGGCACGAGTGGGGCAGAGCAAGGTGGCCTCGGCCAGTGCACGCCTGCGCGAAATCAACCCGGAGGTCCGGTTACTGCCAATCGAGGCCCGCCTGGAGGGCGAGCGCCTGGACGCCGCGGTGGCCGGGGTGGACCTGGTGGTCGATTGCTCGGACAACTTCGAATTGCGCTTTGCCCTGAATGCCGCCTGTGCCGAGCGCCGCGTACCGTTGGTGTCCGGGGCGGCGATCCAGTGGGCGGGGCAGGTGACGGTGTTCGACCATCGCGATCCGGACGCGCCCTGTTATCGCTGTCTGTACCGCGAAGAGGGCGAGGACGAATTGCGCTGCGCCGAGACCGGTGTGCTCTCGCCGCTGGTGGGCATGATCGGCAGCCTGCAGGCCTCCGAGGCGATCAAGGTGCTCGCCGGAGCAGGGCGGCCGCTGGTCGGTCGGTTGGCACTGTTCGATCTGCGCGACGCCGAGTGGCGCACCGTGCGCTTTCGCCAGGACCCCGACTGTCCCGTCTGTGCCTCCCGCCGTGCGGCTCGCCGGGTCAACGACTAGCGAGCCTCGCCTGGGCGGCGCCCATCCAGTGGTCATGGGCCGCGGGCCCCATCACACCGTCACGTTCAGTTCGATTTGGCCCTCTCGCCGCTCGATATTGACCGCGATGCCCTTGCCGTGGCGGCGAACGATCAGGTCGAGTTCACCACCTTGGTGGCGAATACGTCGTATGCGCAGCCAGTTGACGTAATCGGGTAGACGCGGATGGTCGAGGGACACGCGGGCCGCGTCCGGATCAAAGCGCAACCCGAGTATCGATTCCAGAAGCATGAATACGGTGCCGCTGGCCCAGGCTTGGGGTGAGCAGGCCACCGGGTAGTGCGTGGGTGCCTGTCCCAATATGCGTTGGAATCCGCAGAACAATTCCGGCAGGCGATGCAGGTCGAAGTGAATGGCGGCGTTGAACAGCCCCTCGGTCAGCACCAGGGCCTCGTCCTTGTGGCCGTAGCGGGCCATGCCCGCTGCCGCCAGGGCCGTGTCGTGCGGCCAGACCGACCCGTTATGGTAGGACATCGGGTTGTAGCGGCACTCCTTCTCGAAGATGGTGCGCACGCCCCAGCCGTTGAATGCCGCCGGTGAAATCAGCCCGGCACTTACCCGGGCCGCCCGCTCCGGTGAAACGATGCCGGTATAGAGGAGATGGCCGGGGTTGGAACTGCGTACCGCGCAGGGCCGGTCATCGCCGTCGATCGCCAGGGCGTAGGTATCGATCTCCTCAAGCCAGAAGCGCTGCTCGAAATGCGCCTGCAGATCATCTGCCCTCCGGCGCCAGTCGCTCGCCTGGGAGTCGTGGTCGAGGAGGTCGGCCAGTTCGGCGCCCCGGCGCAGGGCATCGAAGGCGTACCCCTGTACCTCGCATACCGCAACCGGTGGGCGGGGCGGCTGTCCGTCGGCATGAAAGACGGCATCGTCGGAATCCTTCCAGCCCTGCTGGACCAGGCCGTTGCCGTCGTGACGCGCATAGACGAGAAAGCCGTGTTGTTCCAACTGTCCCGTGACCCATGCCAGTGCCCGCGTGATGTTGGGCCAGATCCGCGTAATGAATACGCGATCGCCGGTGCGACGGTAATAGCGGTACGCCAGCATCACGAACAGCGGCGTGGCGTCGACCGAACCGTAGTAGCGTCGGAAGGGGACCTCACCGAGCGCCGCCATCTCGCCATCGCGCATTTCATGAATGATCTTGCCCGGTTCGGCCTCGTTCGCCGGATCCTCGCAGTCGGCCTGGGTTTCGGCCAGGAAACCCAGTACGCCGCGACCGATCTCCGGCTGCGCCCAGAGCGTCTGTAGCGCGGTGATGATCCCGTCGCGACCGAAGGGAGTCGAGAACCACGGCACCCCGGCATAGGGATAGGGGCCATGGGGGGTGCTTGTGGTCAACATCTGGAGATCGGCCACGGAGCGGTTGATCCAGTCGTTGAACTGCTCGTTGTCGGTGAGCACATCGGTGCGGGATTCCCGATCGGCGGCCACGTCCGCCTCGATCGCCTGCATGGTTTGAGCGTGACTCGGGAGATGGAATCCCGTCTCGCCCTTGTCGCAGGAAATCGTCGTCTCGATGTGGAAGCTCTCGCCTGGGCCGAGCTCGATATCAAAGCTCGCCGTGTCTGGCCCGATCGTGTCTGGCGCGGGCGAAAAGCCGATACGGGTGCGCCGGGTCACGTGGTCGAGCCCCAGGTAACCGAGTGTCACCGCGTTGGCCTCGACCTGTGCTGCCTGATTCTCACCGCGACGGGGTCGCGTATTGCCTCGGACTTCGAAGATATCGCAGAAGTCCGCGCCGAAGTGGTAGGTCAGCTCGAGGGCCCGCGTTTGCTGGTTGTAGTTTGTCAGGGACCGGAGCTCGGTGAGGACGCCATCGTGGATGCCCAGTTCCCGGCGCATGTGCAGGCTACCCTTTTGCAGCCAGCATGCGCCGTCGATGAACAGGTCAGGCGACGTCTGGTCGATCACCAATCGGCTGTTGTCGAGGTGGACCATGGAATTCAGCAATACCGGTTCTCGTCCCGCGAGTTGCAGGTTCCAGTTGGACAGATGCCGGGTGCCCCGGTAGTAGAACCCCTGGTCGCCGAAGCCGGCGTGGCCCATTTCCCCGTGGCGGCTGAAAACCACGAATCCGTCCCCGGACTTCAGGACGCGGTTGCGGTCGTCGGCTCGGGCGGACATCGCCGGGATATACCAGCGGTTGTCGATCTGAATCGCGTCGTCCATCGGTCACCCCTTGATCGGTCGGTCCGAAAGAAACAGTGCGCTTACGCCGGGTGGGCAAGCTGCCGGTACAGCTCAAGATACCCATGCAGCATACGTTCTGCGGTGAAGTGCTGCTCAAAGTAGGCACGGCAGCCGGCGCGATCGATCTGGTCGAGCCGCCCGATGGCGCTGACGGCCTCGTCGACCGACGCGACCACGAAACCGCTGACGCCGTCGCTCATGACCTCGGGCACGGCCCCCTCGGGGTAGGCGATCACCGGGGTGCCGCAGGCCATGGCCTCGATCATCGCCAGCCCGAACGGCTCCGGCCAGTCGATCGGGAACACCAGGGCCAGTGCCCCGCCCAGGAATTCGTTCTTGCCGTGCTCGTCTACCTCGCCCACGTACTCGACCAGGGGGTGCGTCAGGTGGGGGCGGATGCGTGTATCGAAGTAGTCCTGGTCGAAGGCGTCGATCTTGGCGGCCATCTTCAGCGGAATGCCCGTACGAATCGCGATCTCGATGGCCGCCTCGGGCCCCTTCTCCGGCGATATCCGCCCGAGAAAGGCCAAGTAGCTTCCCGGCTCGCGACGGAACGTGTAGGAATCGGCGGGGATGCCGTTGTAGACGGTCCCCGCCCATCGGGCCACATCCCGCAGCGGCTCGCGTTGGCTGTCGGAGATGGAGACCACCTGGATGTCGCTGAACTCCTCGTAGAGGGGACGGAGATCCGGCAGATTCAGGCGCCCGTGGAGCGTGGTCAGCTGGGGGACCGACACCTGCCGCCAGAGCGGGTAATGCAAGAAGTCGGTATGGAAATGGATGATGTCGTAATCCGCCGCTTCCCGGGCCACCCGGGCAAGTTGCAGGACGTGCACGGCAAGGGGGTCACGGCATGTCGTCGAGAACCTCAGGGCTTCGGCTACCCCCGGACGCAGTCTCGCACTGGTTTGGGAATCTCCACTGGCGTAGAGGGTCACTTCGTGTCCTTCCCGGACCAACGCCTCGGTGAGGTAGTGCACGATACGTTCCGTTCCCCCGTAGGTCCGGGGCGGAACGCTTTCGTGCAACGGGGCCACCTGGGCGACTTTCACAGCACCAACTCCACAATCGACCAGATTTCGAAACGCCCCTCCGGTGGCAGACAGCGGCTATCCTCCGTCTCGTCGAACCGAATTCCCGGCCATGTCGGCCTTCGTGAACGAGGCGGCTTGCCCTTGAGTATAGTCAGGCAGGAAAACTATGCCGGGAAATACAGGGAGAAAGGCGGGAGATGCCCGCGGCAAGGCCTAGCCCCGGGGGTGTGTCCCTAGCCCCGGGGGTGTGTCGATTCCGCGAGGGTCTGTGCGATTTCACCTACCAACGCGGGGCCGCGATAGATCAGCCCCGTGTAGACCTGCACCAGGTTGGCCCCGGCACGGATCTTCTCCAGTGCCGCTTCACCCGAGTCGATACCGCCGACTCCGATGATGGGGAAGTCCTCCGGCAGGTGCTCGCGCAGGGCGGCGATTACCTCGGTCGAGCGCTCGCGCACGGGTCGGCCACTCAAGCCGCCGGCCTCGTCGGCCTGGGGCAGGCCCGAGACCAACGGGCGACCGACGGTGGTGTTGGTGGCGATCACCGCGTCGATCCCGTGTTCGACCAGGGCATCGACCAGCGCGGGGATTTCCTCGTCTTCGAGGTCCGGGGCGATCTTGATCGCCAGCGGCACGTGTCGACCACTGTCTTCACGCAGGCGCTCGCGCTCCTCGACGAGGCCGGCAAGCAGGGCGGTAAAGGCCTCACCGCCCTGCAGGTTGCGCAGGTTGGCGGTGTTGGGCGAGGAGATATTGATCGTGACGTAGTCGGCCGTGGCGTAGACGGCGGCAAGACCCGCGCGGTAATCGTCCAGTGCATGCTCGATTGGCGTATCGAAGTTCTTGCCCAGGTTGATCCCCAACGGCACCGAACGCGGCGCGGCCGCGATGTTCGCCAATGCCGACTCGATGCCGTCGTTGTTGAAGCCCATGCGGTTGATCAGGGCCTCGGCATCCGTCAACCGGAACAGGCGCGGCGCGGGATTGCCCGGCTGGGCGCGCGGGGTCAGCGTGCCGACCTCGATGAAACCGAAGCCCAGGCAGGACAGTCCGGCGATGTGCGCGGCGTTCTTGTCCAGCCCGGCCGCCAGGCCGATGCGGTTGGGAAACGCCAGGCCCATGACGGTGGTCGGATCGTCCGGTACACCGCGGCGTTGCATCCCGCACCAGGGCGTGCGGGCGGCCAGGTCGAGCAATCCGAGGGTGACGCGATGCGCGGTCTCGGGGTCGAGTCGGAACAATAACGGGCGAAGCGGGGTATAGAGGTCCATGGCACACGCAATTTGAGGGCGATTGGATGGCGAAACGCCATTGTAACGGCATTGGCTCCCGTCGCGGCGGGTGGCCCGCTCCTCGCAGTCGGCCCCCGGTTGATATACTCGCCCACCCGCGCTCCCCGGCCTTGCCGGGGCAAATCGCCCGCCACGAGATAGTTGCTCATGCTCGACTCCCGCCGCTTTCACCTGATCGTCCTCGCCGTGGCCGTGGCGATCGGCTACGTCTGGGGTATTGCCAGCCTGCCGCTGTTCGATCTCGATGAAGGCGCCTTCACCGGGGCGACCTGGGCGATGTTCGAGCGCGGCGACTTCCTGACGCCGTACCTGAACGAGGAGCCGCGTTTCGCCAAGCCGGTGCTGATCTACTGGCTGCAGGCGGTCTCCGTCGGCTTGTTCGGCTTCCACGAGTGGGCCTTCCGCCTGCCATCGGTCCTTGCCTCGGCGGCGTGGGTGGGCCTGATCTACGTCTTTGCCGATCGCTATCTGGGCGC
>JAGXGL010000031.1 GCA_024636755.1 Guyparkeria sp.
AAGTGGCTCGGGTATCTCGTTCCGCTGGCCATCTGGACCGGGACGTTCGCCTTCCTCTACCTGTTCATTCCCAATACGCGGGTGCGCGCCAAATCGGCACTGGTCGGCGGGCTGGTGGCGGCCATCCTCTGGAACTTGCTGGGCCTGGTGTTCGGCGGTCTGATCGCTGGATCGACCGCTTACACCGCCGTCTATTCGGCCTTCGCCTCATTGGTGCTGTTCCTGGTGTGGCTGCAGATTGCCTGGATGATCGTGCTGATCGGCGCGGGCATCAGCTATGCCTGGCAGCACAGCGATCGACTGACGCTGGGAAAACCCGAGCCGGTTCACCCAGGAACGCGATTGGCGGCGGGCATCGTGCTGCTCGACGAGATCGAGCGCCGCTTCGAGGCCGGCTCACTGCCCCCGGACCGCGACCAGCTGGCCGAGCGGGTAGAGCACCATCGGGAGCTGGCACAGGTCTGGATCGACCCATTGCTGGAAAAACTGGTGGAGGCCGACCTGCTGCGCATCAGCGAGCCGAGCGACACCACCTGCTTCCTACCGGCGCGGCCCGGCGAGCGCATCACCCTGGCGGAGGTGGAACAAGCAATCGAAGGCGGCTTACCCCACTTTCCCGCGCAACTGGTGAAGGCTATCCCGGCACTGGAACGATTTGCCGAACACCGCCGGCAATGGGAACAAGACATGGGTGAGACGACGCTGGCAACCACCCGTCCGGCATCGAACCGGCCAGACGACGGCGAGCACGACGCCCCGGCTCAAGAAGCCCCGGCTCAGTCGGACGAGGCCGCCCCACGCCAATAGACCGTGTACCGACCATCGCGATCGAGCAGCCGGGCGAACACGAACCAGGCATCCGAAAGCCGGTTCAGGTAGGTAGCGAGCGGGGCGCGCTCGCCGGTGGCGTCACCTTCCTGGCACCAGCACCAGGCCAGCCGTTCGGCACGACGAGTCGCCGTGCGCGCCAGGTGTGCGCGCGCCATGGCCTCGGTGCCGCCCGGCAGGATGAATTCCTTGAGCGGCGGCAGATCGCGGTTGCCGGACTCGATCCAGGCATCCAGACGCTCGAGCGACGGCAACTGGCTCGCCGCGGCCATCTCTCCCATCGCGACGAATCCACCCAGATCGAAGACCGCCTGCTGCTGCTCGCGGACGAATGCCAGCCCCTCCGGCTCGTCGGTCAGCGAAACGCTCAGGCTTCCCAGCCGGGCGTTCAGCTCGTCGAGTTCACCCAGCAGTTCGATCGTGGCGGTGTCCTTTGCCAAGCGTCGGCCATCGGCCAACCCCGTCTGACCCTGATCGCCACTGCGGGTCACCACCCGCGAGAGTCGATTACGCTCGTGGTTCGCGTCCGTCATCGGGATCAGCCCTGCCCCGTCTGGGGATCGCGCTCAGGGACGTCCGTGGGCCAGTCGAGCGGTCGCCCCAGCAACACCTTCAAGACAAAGGCCAGAATCGCAATCAGCCCGTAGCCAAGTCCGGCGACGACGCCCATGTCCACGATCCCGTGCCACGGCTGCGGCAGCCGGCTGACCAGCAGCACCAGCAGGACCACGCCGGCCGTGACCGACAACGAGACGATGCGCCGCTTTTTGGTCGCGTGGATGTAGCCCATGCAGTAAAGCGGCGCGAGCAGCACATGCCAGGCAACCGGATGGCGCGACAGATGGACGGCGCGGGCGACCACGCGCGGCGAGAACCCCTTCTGAAAGCCCTTGTAGCCCTCGCTGTAGAGCATGAACACCATCCAGCCGGCAAAGAACACCCAGTGCCACCAGGCCCAGGGTTCGGCCCAGGCCTCGGCGGCATAGAAGGACAGGCGGTAGATCGCCCAGAGCAGCAGCGCGCACAGGCCCAGTACGCCCCAGACGGCCCCGACGGTTCCCAATGGCCCGACTTCCGATGACTTCTCCACGTTTTGATTCTCCCGGACGCCGATGCGCCTGTCGGTTCATTGACGAGGGCGCGGAGTTTATCATGCAGCCCACCAGCCGATTCCCGAGTGACCGGACCGCATGAATCCCCGCACCCGCCGCGAGATGTTCGCCCGCCTCCAGCGCCAACGACCCGAGCCGACCACCGAGCTCGAGTACCGCTCGCCCTTCGAACTGCTGGTGGCCGTGGTCCTGTCCGCCCAGGCGACCGATGCCGGGGTGAATAAGGCGACCCGCCCGCTGTTCCAGCGCGCCAACACGCCGCAGGCCATTCTCGATCTGGGGCCCGATGCGCTCACCGAGTCGATCCGCACCATCGGCCTGTACAAGACCAAGGCGAAGAACGTCTACGCGCTTTGCCAACGGCTGATCGAGAAGCACGGCGGCGAGGTGCCCGCCGATCGCGAGGCGCTCGAGGCCCTGCCCGGCGTGGGTCGAAAGACCGCCAACGTGGTGCTCAACACGGTGTTCCGCCAGCCGACCATGGCGGTCGATACCCACATCTTCCGCGTCGCCAACCGCACCGGGCTGGCCAAGGGCAGAACCGTGCGCGCCGTCGAGGACAGACTGCTCAAGGTCATCCCGAAGAAATACCGGCTCGACGCCCATCACTGGCTGATCCTGCACGGCCGCTATGTCTGCAAGGCGCGCAAACCCGACTGCGGCGCCTGTATCGTCTGCGACCTGTGCGACTTTCGCGACAAGACCGAGGAATGCAGCCCCGAACTGATCGCCCGCTACGCCACCGAAGAGATTTGACCATGTACTCCAGCGACCGCCGCCGTATGCGCCAACCCTTCATCGATGCCTGGACCAAGGGCAAACAGAAAAAGCCGCTGGCACCGATCGAGCAGATGATCTTCGACGTGATACGTGACCATTCCGAGTATCACTCGCTGCTCGACCAGCCCGAGTTCGCCCTGGAGGCCGACTGGCCGCCGGAGATGGGCGTGACCAATCCCTTCCTACACATGAGCATGCACCTGTCCCTGCGCGAGATGGTGCAGACCGACCGACCCGCCGGTATCCGCTCGGTGCATTCGGAACTCAGCCTGAAGAAGGCCGACCCGCTGGAGGCCGAACACGAGATGATCGATTGTCTCGGCGAGGCCCTCTGGCAGGCCCAACAGAATGGCGGCCCGCCGGATGAGACCATGCTCATGGAATGCCTCAAGGACAAGCTCAAGCGCTGATCGCCGTCGCGCCGCTCGACGAAATGGCTGGCCACCGGTGCCGATTGAGGTCTAGGCTCGGGCCAGAGATCTATCTCCCTCCAAACCCGTTCGAGGTGCGCCCCATGACCCAGCCGACGACCGACACCCCCCAGCACGTCACCGACCCGGTCTGTGGCATGCAGGTCGATCCGGCCAAAAGCGAACACCACAGTGACTACCAGGGCGAAACGTTCCACTTCTGCTCAGCCCACTGCCGGGAGCGATTCGACGACGACCCCGAGCGCTACCTGTCCGACGATAACCCGTCGGACGAGTTGGCCGCCCCGGCGGATCCCGCGGCGATCTACACCTGCCCGATGCACCCCGAGATCCGCCAGCAGGGGCCAGGAAGTTGTCCGATCTGCGGCATGGCGCTGGAGCCGGAGACCGTCAGCCGCGACGACGGCCCCAACCCGGAACTGATCGACATGACCCGGCGGTTCTGGATCGGCGCGCTGCTGAGCCTGCCGCTGCTCCTCATGGAGATGGGCGGCCATTTCCTGGGTATCGACCAGTGGATTGCGCCCCAGGTGAACCACTGGATTCAGTTACTGCTGGCCACGCCGGTGGTCCTGTGGGCCGGCGCGCCGTTCTTCGTGCGGGGTTGGCGCTCCGTGGTCGACCGTCAGCTCAACATGTTCACCCTGATCGCGCTCGGCACCGGTGTGGCCTGGGCCTACAGCCTGGTCGCCACCGCCGCGCCCGGCATCTTCCCCGACGCCTTCCGCCAGCCCGACGGCTCGGTTGCCGTCTATTTCGAGGCCGCGGCGATTATCACGGTGTTGGTCCTGCTGGGCCAGGTCCTCGAACTGCGCGCCCGTGAGAAGACCTCCGGGGCCATACGCGCCCTGCTCGACCTGGCGCCGACCACGGCCCGGCGGATCACCGACAGCGGCGAGGAGGACGTGTCGCTCGACGAGGTCGAGATCGGCGATCACCTGCGCGTGCGTCCCGGAGATCGCGTCCCGCTGGACGGCGAGATCCTGGAGGGGCGTTCCAACATCGACGAGTCGATGATCACCGGCGAGCCGATGGCGGTGAAGCGCCAGGTGGGCGACACCGTCATCGGCGGCAGCATCAACGGTCAGGGCAGTTTCGTCATGCGCGCCGACAAGGTCGGCCGCGACACCATGCTCTCGCGCATCGTGCAGATGGTCGCCAAGGCCCAGCGAAGCCGAGCGCCCATCCAGGGGCTGGCCGACCGGGTGGCCGCCTGGTTCGTGCCCAGCGTCATCGCCGCAGCGGTGGTCGCGTTTCTCGCCTGGGCGGTGTTCGGTCCCGAGCCGCCGATGGCCTATGGGCTGATCGCCGCGGTCAGCGTGTTGATCATCGCCTGCCCCTGCGCGCTGGGCCTGGCCACCCCGATGTCGATCATGGTGGGCGTCGGCCGGGGCGCGCGCGCCGGGGTGCTGATACGCGATGCCGAATCGCTGCAACGATTCGAACAGGTCGACACAGTGGTAATCGACAAGACCGGCACCCTCACCGAGGGCCGGCCGCGCGTAACCCACATTCAAGCAACCGGCTCCATTGATGAAGACGAGCTGTTGCGTCGGGTTGCCGCACTGGAACAAGGCAGCGAACACCCGCTGGCCGAGGCGATCGTCGCCGAGGCCCGCGAACGACAACTGGACCTGCCGGGTGCCGACGACTTCGATGCCGAGAATGGCAAGGGCGTAACCGGCCAAGTCGATGGTCAATCCCTGCTGGTGGGCAACCAGCGCCTGATGGACGACCACGGCGTTGGCACGGAATCGTTGGCGGACACGGCAGAGTCGTGGCGCGAGGAGGGAGCGACGGTGATTTTCGTCGCGATCGACGGCAAGGCCACCGGCCTACTGGCGATCGCCGACCCGATTCGTCAATCGACCGCCGATGCGATTGCCCGCCTGCAGGAAGCGGGACTCGAGGTGGTGATGCTCACCGGGGATTCCGAGGCGACCGCCCACGCCGTCGCCCGGCAGATCGGCATCGATCAGGTGCGCGCCGGGGTACTCCCGGAGGGCAAGAGCGAGGTGGTCGAACAAATGCGTGCCGAGGGGCGCGTGGTCGCCATGGCCGGCGACGGGGTGAACGATGCCCCGGCCCTGGCCGCCGCCGACGTGGGCATTGCCATGGGCAGCGGCACGGACGTGGCCATCGAGAGCGCCGGGATCACGCTGCTGCGCGGCGACCTCGACGGGCTGGTGCAGGCCCACCGCCTGTCGAGGGCCACCATGCGCAACATCCGCCAGAACCTGTTTTTTGCCTTCGCCTACAACACGGCGGGCATCCCGATCGCCGCCGGCCTGCTCTACCCGTTCTTCGGCATATTGCTTTCGCCGATCATCGCGGCGGCCGCGATGTCATTCTCCTCGGTGAGCGTGATCGGCAATGCGTTGCGGCTGCGGATGATCCGGCTGGATTGAGTTGGTCGGCTAGTCGCTCTCTTCGAGTGGCCAGTCGACGATGTGGGTCTCCCAGTCGATCGATTCGCGGTCGGCAGTCTTGGCGATCACGGCCCGACCGGTAACCGAGTAGCCACTTTTCATGGTGCTGCTGGGATCACCGGTGAGCAGCGGGTGCCACGGTGGCAGGTCGCGCCCCTCGGCAATACGCCGGTAGGCGCAGGTCGGCGGCAGCCAGTCGAACTCCTCGACGTCCTCGGGGCGTAACCAGACGCATCCGGGCACCCGGGTCTGGCGGTTGAGGTAATCGCTGCACTGGCAGGTGCCGGCGTCCAGCAGGTGACAGGCCACGTCGGTGTAATAGACGTCGCCGCCCTCGTCTTCCACCTTTTCCAGGCAGCACTTGGCGCAACCATCGCAAAGCGATTCCCATTCGGTCGGGGTCATCTCGGTGAGACGCTTGTGGCGCCAGAATGGCTGGTTTTCGCTCATGGACGGACCGGGTTTGTACGGGTAGACAAAGGGGACCGCAGCCTACCACGCTGGGAATCGGGGCCTGCGGATATGGCGGGCGGTATGCGATGATTCGACCATCACGTAACGAGGACCAACGATGACGGAAACGGCCCCGGCCATGCCGGTAATGCGCATCGGCAGCGAGACGGACATCAACGAAGCACTGCATTCGGCGCGCAACGCGCGGGTCCAGCGCCTGGGCGAGGTACTGGTGCAGCACGGCGTGCTGAGTCGCGAGGCGCTCGAGGGTGCGCTGGAGTCGTTGCGACACCACCCGGCAACCCACCTGGGTGACTGGCTGGTCGAACGCAAGATCATCTCGCCCGAACAGCTCGAACAGGCGCTCTGCGCGCAGCTTGGCATCCCGCAGGTCAATCTCGGAGCCTTCGTGCCACCGTCGGATGTTGCCGCACAGATCCCCTACGAGATGGCCCTGCGCCTCAACGTCCTGCCACTGGCCCGCCGGAATTCCGTGCTGGTGGTGGCCTCGGCCCGGCCTACCGACCAGGAACTGCTGTCGATATTGCGCTTCTACACGGGTCTGGGCATCGAGCCGGTGCTCGCCACGGCCCACCAGATTGCCAGCGCGATCAACCGTGCCTATGGGGTCGGGACGATCGACGATGATCGCGAACCCTTGCTACGCCACGAGGGCGAGGAGCCGGGGCCGGTTCCCGAGCAGGAGATCGAGAACGAGGCCACCAGCCCGCCCGTGGTCAAGATTGTCAATACCCTGCTGATGCAGGCGATCAGCCGCGGGGCCTCGGACATCCATTTCCTGCCGCGACGTGACGACGTGCTGGTCCGGTTCCGTCTCGACGGCACGTTGCAGACGATCCGCTCGATCGAGAAGGCCCATCTGGCGGCGGTGGTCGCGCGCATCAAGATCCTCGGCCGGATGAACATCGCCGAACACCGCCTGCCCCAGGATGGCCACGCGCGCGTGCACATGGGCAAGCAGGAAGTGGATCTGCGCATCTCGGTCATGCCGACCTTCAACGGCGAGAGCGTGGTCATCCGCATCCTGAACAAGAACAAGGGCCTCCAGCCCCTGGACGCGCTGGGGCTCTCAAAGTCCGACGAACGCATCATCCGCAACCTGATCGCCCGGGCCCAGGGCATGATCCTGGTGACCGGTCCGACCGGGTCGGGCAAGACCACCACGCTCTACTCTCTTCTCCAGGAAGTGAAGGCCGGCGACCCGCACATCATCACGGTCGAGGACCCAGTCGAGTACGACATGGACGGCATCGACCAGGTCCAGGTGCATGCCGGGATCGGCTACACCTTCGGCCGGGCGCTGCGCAACATCCTGCGCCACGACCCGGACGTGATCATGATCGGCGAAATGCGTGATCTGGAAACCGCCGAAAGCGGGGTCAAGGCCGCCCTCACGGGGCACCTGGTGTTCTCCACGCTGCACACCAACGACGCCTCCAGCGCGGTCACCCGCCTGGTCGACATGGGCGTCGCCCCGTACCTGGTCAGCTCCACGATCATGGGCGTGCTCGCCCAACGCCTGGTGCGCATTCTCTGCTCGCACTGCAAGGAAAAGCACCAACCCGAACCGCTGGTGCGCGAAACCATGGGCGTGGACGACAACGAGGCCTTCTGGCACCCGACCGGCTGTGATCATTGCGACCAGACCGGTTACGTCGGTCGCACCATGGCCTACGAGTTGATCGTGGTCGACCGCGACATGGCCAACCACATCGCCCGGGGCATCACCACTGAGGAACTCCGCCAGTTGGCCGTCGACAAGGGGATGCGCACACTCACTCGACACGCGCTGGAAATGGCGCGTGCCGGGATCACCTCACTGGAAGAGGCCTACCGGGTGCGCCTCGAGGACCTAGGCGGCCCCGAAGAACACGGCGACGGGCACTAAAGGGGCGTTATGGACTTGTTACTAATCGTCCTGGTGGCTGTTGCCATGCTCCTGCTCGCGCTGCGCCGCCGACACAAGCGCCCCGCCGAGCGCCGGACGACCACCCGCCCCCCGACACTCCCGCCCCGCCGGCGCGGCTGGTCGTTTTCGCGCCACCCGCGCGAGGACTGGCGCTACTGGCGCGACCTGGCCATCGCCATCGGCCTGATCCTGGCGTTGCTGGTCGCCATGGTCGTTATCGGGGCGCGGAATGGGTAACCGCTACGATGTTGGGGCTGAAGCCGACGACAAGCGGATTGGTATCGCCGGCGCGCGGGCTCATACCGGACGGCGATAGCCGCCGCGAGCCCCGGTCGGCGACAGCACGAACTGCCACAACTGGATCTGGCGGGCGCGAAAACCGCCGGCGCAGGACTGCAGGTAGTACTTCCACATCCGACCGAACGTCTCGCCATACACCTCGCGCCACTTCGGCCACGCTTGCTCGAAATTCTCGTGCCACGCCATCAGGGTGTGATCGTAATCGGCGCCGAAATTGTGCATGTCCTCGACCACGAAACGCCCTTCGCAGGCATCGATCACCTGCTGCATGGCCGGAAGCTCGCCATTGGGGAAGATGTATTTGCTGGTCCACGGATCCGGCGGCGAGCCCTCGCGGTTGGTACCGATCGTGTGCAGCAGGAAAAGCCCGTCGGGCTTGAGGCAGCGACGGGCGACTTGCATGTATTCATCGTAGTTGTGGTGGCCGACATGCTCGAACATGCCGACCGACACCACGTGATCGAAGGGTTCGTCCACGTCCCGATAGTCCATCAGGCGGAATTCCACCGGCAGATCGCCCGCCAGATCTCGCCCAAAGGCGGCCTGTTCCTTTGAAATGGTCAGCCCCACGCACTCCACGCCATAGTGCTCGGCGGCATAGATCATGAAGCTGCCCCAGCCGCAGCCGATGTCGAGTACGCGCTGTCCCGACTTGAGGTCGAGCTTGCGGCAGATGATATCGAGTTTGTGCTCCTGGGCCTCGGTCAGTGTCTCGGCCCCATCACCCCAGAACCCGCAGGTGTACGTCATGCGTGGGTCGAGCATGTCGCGGTAGAACTCGTTGCCGAGATCGTAATGATGCTCGCCCACTTCCCAGCAGCGTGACCGGGTCTGGCAATTGAGCAGGCGCGCCTTGACCGCAGGCCACCACAGGCGCGGGGATCGACCAACCTCACGGGTCAATTCGGCCCGCAACACGCGATCGACGAACTCGTCGACCCGATCGATCTCCACCCAACCGGCCATGTACGCCTCGCCCAGACCGAGGTTCCCCCAGCCAAGGATGCGATCGACCGCCCGTGGATCACGGATGCGAATATCCCAGGGACGGTCGCCGTCGACACGGATGTCGGCCCTCGCCAACAGTTGCGCAAATCGGGAATCGGTCGCGACCGCGCGGTCTCCGGCCGGCTCCACTTCCATGGTCATTCGCTTGCTCATCGAGACCCTCCGTGACTGCCTTGTTACACCTGACTTGGACACGAGCATAGACGTTCTCGCGCCCAATCAACAATCTAGGCAGCCGGTCGGTGATTTTCCATACGAGCGACAAGCCCCTTTTCTAGCCATCCGTTCCGGGTGAACTCCTCGGACGGCACCGGTGGCCGTGGTAATCCCCTGTTGCCGATCGGCACCCCTCTAGGTCAACAGGCGTGACTGTTCGACAGTCTCGCCGCCCGCGGCGATCGCCACGATCGAGTTCACGCTCGTTATTCGCATCCGGCCGGCCACCTCGAACACGGCTGTTCCGGAGAACAGGTCGGAACCTCCCGGCCCCGCGGCAGGATATCGACGATTCGCCGATCAAAATCTAGGTAGCTGGCACTCACGGGGAGTCTGGCAACGGGGTCGGAAAACAAAACCGCCGAGCGACGCGTGTCTCCGGTCGGAGAGTCACGCGTCGCTCGGCGGGTAGAGAACCGGCATCGCCCCGGGCGGGATACCCGGGGAGAGGAGGAACGCCGATCAGGCAGTGACCACCGGGATGTCCTTGAGCATCTGCAGCCCCTTGGTGGCCTCTTCCTGGTACTCCTCGATCTCGTTGAAATTGAGGTAGCGATAGATCTCGGCCGACATCGTGGCCAGGTGGGCGACGTGCTGCTGGTACTCCTCGACCGACGGCAGCTTGCCGAGGATCGCGGTCACCGCGGAGAGCTCGGCCGAACCCAGGTAGACGCGCGCATCCTTGCCCATGCGGTTGGGGAAGTTGCGCGTCGAGGTCGACATTACCGTCGCCCCATCGGCGACGCGGGCCTGGTTGCCCATGCACAGGGAACAGCCGGCCATCTCGATACGGGCACCCGCGCGGCCGAAGATGTTGTAGTAACCCTCTTCCGAAAGCTGGTGCTGGTCCATGCGGGTCGGCGGCGCGATCCACAGGCGGGTCGGTACCGAGCCACCGTAGGACTCCAGCACCTTGCCGGCGGCGCGGTAGTGGCCGATGTTGGTCATGCACGAACCGATGAACACCTCCTGGACCTCGTCACCGGCGACCTCGGAGAGCGGCTTGATGTCGTCCGGGTCGTTCGGGCAGGCGAGCAGCGGCTCGGTGATCTCATCCAAATCGATCTCGATGATCTCGGCGTACTCGGCATCCGCGTCCGGCTCGAGCAGTTCCGGGTTGTCGAGCCATTCCTGCATCGCCTCGATGCGGCGACCCAAGGTGCGCTTGTCCTCGTAGCCCTGGCTGATCATCCACTCGAGCAGCGTGATGTTGCTCTTGAGGAATTCCTTGATCGGCTCGCGGCCGAGGTGGACGGTGCAGCCGTTGGCCGAGCGCTCGGCCGAGGCATCGGCGAACTCGAACGCCTGCTCCACTTTCAGATCCGGCAGGCCCTCGATCTCGAGCACGCGACCGTTGAAGACGTTGGTCTTGCCCTTCTTCTCGACGGTCAGCTGACCGCTCTGGATCGCCTTGTAGGGAATCGCGTTGACCAAGTCACGCAGGGTGATACCCGGCCGCATTTCGCCCTTGAAGCGCACCAGCACCGATTCGGGCATGTCCAGCGGCATCACGCCCAGCGCGGCGGCAAACGCCACCAGGCCGGAACCGGCCGGGAACGAGATACCCAGCGGGAAGCGGGTATGCGAGTCACCGCCGGTGCCGACGGTGTCGGGCAGGATCATGCGGTTGAGCCAAGAGTGGATCACGCCGTCGCCGGCTCGCAGGGAAACCCCGCCGCGGGTGGAGATGAATTCCGGCAGTTCGTGCTGCAGGGCGATGTCCACCGGCCGCGGGTAGGCGGCGGTGTGGCAGAACGACTGCATCACGAGATCCGCGGAGAAGCCCAGGCAAGCCAGTTCCTTGAGCTCGTCGCGGGTCATCGCGCCGGTGGTGTCCTGACTGCCCACCGTGGCCATCTTCGGCTCGCAGTAGGTGCCCGGGCGCACGCCCTCGACACCACAGGCCCGACCGACCATCTTCTGCGCCAGCGTAAAACCCTTGCCGGTATCTGCCGGCTGCTCGGCACGCAGGAACACATCCGAGGGCGCCATCTTGAGCGACTCGCGCGCCTTGCCGGTCAGGCCGCGGCCGACGATCAGCGGGATACGGCCACCAGCACGCACCTCGTCGGGCAGCGTGCTCGGACGCATGTTGAAGGTGGTGATCACCTCGCCGTTCTTGAGGATCTCGCCTTTGAAGGGCCGGATGGTGAGCACGTCGCCCGTCTCCATCGCATCGACGTCACACTCGATCGGGAAGGCGCCCGAATCCTCGGCGGTATTGAAGAAGATCGGCGCGATCTTGCCGCCGAGCACCACGCCGCCGGTGCGCTTGCTGGGCACGTGCGGGATGTCGCGGCCGATGTGCCACTGCACCGAGTTGATCGCGGACTTTCGCGAGGAGCCGGTACCGACCACGTCGCCCACGTAGGCGATCTTGTGGCCCGACTCCTTGAGCGTCTTGATGGTGTCCAGCGCCTCGGGCATCTTCGCTTGCAGCATCGAGCGGGCGTGCAACGGGATGTCCGGTCGGCTCCAGGCCTCCTGGGCCGGGGAGAGATCGTCGGTGTTGGTCTCGCCCGGCACCTTGAGGACGATCACCTCGATCTCCTCCTCCAGCGCCGGCTTGGCCTCGAACCACTCGGCGTTGGCCCAGGATTCGAGCACCCGGCCGGCGTTCTCGCTGCCGTCGCGGTACCTGTCTTCGACGTCGCGGAACGAGTCGTAGACCATCACCAGCTTGGAGAGCGCCTTGACCGCATCCTCGCCGACCGTCTCGTCGTCGAGCAGTTCGATCAACGGATCGACGTTGTAGCCACCCATCATGGTGCCCAGCAATTCGACCGCCTCGTGGCGATCAAGTAACGGGGAGTCGGCACGGCCGTGGGCCACGTCGGCCAGGAAGGCGGCCTTGACGTAGGCCGCCTTGTCCACGCCCGGCGGCACGCGCTGGGAGAGCAGGTACTTGAGCTCGTCGTGCTCCACGTCCGCCGGCGGGTTCTTGATCAGCTCGATCAGTTCGGCGGTCTGTTCGGCAGTCAGTACCAGCGGTGGGATGTCCTGCTGGGCACGGTCGGCCTTGTGTTCGCGATAAGCTTCAAGCATGGGTGACCCTCAACGGCTTGTGATCATGAAATTCGTTGTTTCGTGCCGGCCTGGCCGGCCGACCCACGTGACGGGTCGCAATGAATCGAAGACGCGGGATTCTATCAAATCCGGTGCCTTCCTATCGGACGGAGTAAGGAACCCGCGGTAAACCACGGCCATTCAAAGCTTTCCCTGCAACCGCAACCGATCGAGCCAGAGCAAGGCAATCACCGGGGCGGCCGCCACGATCCGGCCACCCTCGACGTCTGACAACGCCTGCTCGATCGGCACCACCCGCACCCGGATGTCCTCGTGCTCGTGGTCGAGACCGAACTGCCCGTCGACCAGCCCATCGCCGTCGCGGTCGATCTGCGCGGTGTTCACTCGGGCCAGGAACAGGTAGATGCTCTCGGTGGTGCCACCCGGACTGACCCAGTAACGGGTCAGCGGATAGAGCTCGTCGATCGCAAGCCCCGCCTCCTCGTCCGACTCGCGCCGCGCGACGTCCTCGGCCGATTCGCCCGGCTCGATCATGCCGGCGACAATCTCGGCCAGCCACGGGCCGGTCGGGGCATCCAGCGCCCCGGGACGAAACTGCTCGATCAGGACCACCTCGCCACGCTCGGGGTCATAGGGCAGCACGGCGACGGCATGGCCGCGCTCGAAGATCTCGCGCTCGATCGGCTCTGACCAGCTGCCATCGAAATACTCGAAGCGCAGCCGGTAGCGCTGCAGGGAGAAAAACCCCCGATAGAGGGTCTCATTGGCCAAGAGGTCGAAACGCATTGGGGGTGGCTCCTGCTACCATCCTCGGGTTGATCTGGCTGGGCTAACCTGTCCGCACCGCGCGCCGGCGGATTGAGCGAAAGCCGCTCGGCAGACCGGCGGGTTGTCCGGATTCTCCAGACTATCGTACATTTCGGCGAGCACGCTCGCCCGGCCGATGGATGCCATGAACACCATTCTCACCCTGCTCGAACCCCTGATCGGGCGCGAAATCCAGATCGGCGACCAGCGCGGCACGGTCATCGAGATCCACGACGTGCCGCCGGCGCTGATCATGCGCGCCCAGGGCAGCGCCGATGCCTTCCAGGTCGATCATCTCGGCCGGCCCCGCTCGATGACCCAGCCGACCTGGACCCAGCCGATCACCGGGGAATCCGGCCGCGGGCTGCACCCCGATCTGCAGCGGCAACTGCCCCGGGAAACGGCCGTTGCCCTAGACGATTTCATCAAGTCGCAACAGCGCTAGCCCCCATTTCGACACGCAACCACTTACCCCTCGACAAGGAGTCACGTCCCATGGGAAGCCTTTTTCCAACCCGCGCCATCCGCGCCCTCGCCTTCGGCCTGGCGGCCGGTCTGCTCACCCCGTTGGCGCATGCCGCCCCCACCCCGCCCACTGACACGCACTGGCGACTGGCGAATGTCGCCGGCCTGGAAAGCATCGACCCGTCGATCACCGATCTGGTGGTCGACGCCGAGGGAAATCTCAGCGGGGTCGCCGGCTGCAACCAGTACCGGCGCCCGCTGAACGATGACGGCTATGGCGCGATCGCCGTGACCCGCAAGAGCTGCTCGGAGCTGAAAATGGGGCAAGAGGCGGCCTTTCTTCAGGCACTCGAGCACACTCGGGCGTGGGACACCGACGGCGAGCGCCTGTTGTTGCGCGATGCGCAGGGACGCACCCTCGCGATGATGCTCGAGCCGATCACGCGAACCTACCACTTCGACTGTCAGGGCCAAGCGGTGGTCTTTGACGTCATTCGCCGTGGCCAGATCCGGCTGAATGTCGATGGCGAGACCGTCCTGATGAAGCGCGAGGAAAGCGCGTCGGGCTCGCGCTACAGCGACGAGAACGGAGAGATGACGTTCTGGGGCAAGGGCACCAACGGGCGCTTCACGCGTGACGGCGAGACCCGCGAATGCCAGCAGGTCCCGCCGCCCGACACCTACCCGATCAACGACTGACCGAGACTCACGTCAGGGCGTCGAAGGCCCTCTGGGCCTCGGGCAAATCGATCGCCTGTTCGAACATCCGCGCCCAGGGGTCGCCCTTCTGTCCCAGGCGGCGAAAGAGGTTGTCGAGCGTGTAGCCATCTGGCCGCAAACCACCCTTGTCGAGTTCGACCCAGTCAAGCGGGGTTGCCACGGGCGCACCGGGGCGGGCTCGAAGTGAATACGGCGCCACGGCCGTCTGGCCGAAGGCGTTGCGCATCACGTCGAGGTACAACCGGCCCTCGCGGGCCTCGATACGTTGCTCGGTGGTGAGCTCGTCGGGATACTCGGCGACCAGACGCTCGGCCATCGTGGCGGCCAGATGGCGTACCGCATCGAAATCCGAGCGGGGATGCAGCGGCGCGACCACGTGCAGGCCGGAGGAGCCGGTGGTCATCACGAACGGCGAGAACCGGCAGTCGCGCATGAGCGCGGCGACCCGGCGCGCCGTGCGTTTGAGCAGGCCCATGTCGCGATCGGGCGGATCGAGATCAAAGATCATCAGATCGGGCCGATCAATCGTGTCACCTCGAGCCGCCCAGCGATGGAACGCGAGTGTGCCCTGGTCAGCGAGAAAGGCCAGGCAATCCGCATCCTCGCAAACGATATGGTCGACCGATCCGGTCGGTTCGTCGTGACGGATCCGCAGGCTGCCAACCTGATCGGCGAAATGCTCGGCCCGCGCCTGCTGGAAAAACCCCTCGTGATCGATGCCATCGGGAAAGCGGTGCAATGTCAGCGGCCGGCCTTCAAGGTGCGGCAGCATGAAATCCGCCACCCGGTCGTAATAGTCCACGACGTCCGCCTTGGTCCATCCCGCGTCGGGATACAGGATCTTGTCGGGGCGAGAGACATCGATCGGCGCGGTCATGCCGACGCCTCTTGCTCTTGAATCTCGTCGAACGTCCGGCCGCTTTTGACCGATCGCGTCTCGGTGGACACCGGGTTGCGGCGCGCATCGGCCGCCTCGTCACGCATCTTGATCAGCAACCACTGCGGCTTGTCACCGCCCTGGATGCGCTTGAACGCGTAGCCGCCACGGATCTTCTCGCCGTCGAGCCACACCTCGACCAGACCCTTTCGCAGCCCATCGGCCACCGACTGCTGTTCATCGAGGTTTCGATAGCTGCCGCGATCCCAGACCATCACCGTGCCCGCGCCGTATTTACCCTCCGGAATCACGCCCTCGAAATCCGCGTAGTCGAGCGCGTGATCCTCCACCTCGATGGCCAGGCGCCTCTCGGACGGATCGGTCGACGGTCCCTTGGGCACAGCCCAGGACTTGAGCGCCCCGTCGACTGCCAGGCGCACATCGAAATGGCGCTGACTCGCGTCATGCCACTGAATGACGAAATCGCGCGACTTGTCTTCGGCACCTGCGCCCATGGCAGCCCTCCCGATGGTGACCGTTCGCATTGGCCACATCGAGTAAAGCAGCCCTCATCACCGGCTGCCGAGTCCATTTCGACATGCGGGCCATGACCACTGCTTATTGAGCCATTTATTTATCTATGGGTCGGAGCACTCAGCCCGTCTGAGTAACGGGTGGCAAAACGACATCCAGACCGAGAGGTTTACCCATGCGATCACCCTTTTTTCTCACCCTCCTTGGCACCTTCCTGGTGACCGGCGCCGCCCATGCCGGACACGCCAACCCCTGGGCCACCCCGGAAGACGATCTGCTTATGCAGTACCACGATGAGAATCTGGAGCAGAGCGAGGACACCCCGGGCGACGACGAAATGCTCGGCGTGATGGACCAGGGCGCCTACGGCAAGCTCGGGGGGTCACCGACCGCAGGTGGCCCGGGAGCCGGGGCTGGCGTCGGTGGCGGCAATCCCGGGGGCGGCGGCGGACGCTGAACCGATCTCCAAGGAACGAAAAAGCCCGCACGGATGACCCGCGCGGGCTTTTTCGTTGGTGTGGCGTCCCCAAGGGGATTTGAACCCCTGTTACCGCCGTGAAAGGGCGGTGTCCTAGACCTCTAGACGATGGGGACCTAGTGAAAAGCCGGGCTGGGCCCAGCAGCTGGCCACGTTCCCACGTGACCAACAAGTAGGGCAGCACGCGTGTCACGCACTGCCCGACCGTATGGCGTCCCCAAGGGGATTCGAACCCCTGTTACCGCCGTGAAAGGGCGGTGTCCTAGGCCTCTAGACGATGGGGACTTGATTGGTGCGCCCGGGAGGATTCGAACCCCCGACCTCGCGGTTCGTAGCCGCACGCTCTATCCAACTGAGCTACGGGCGCTTTGGCTCCCCGAGCTGGACTCGAACCAGCGACCCAGTGATTAACAGTCACTTGCTCTACCAAC
>JAGXGL010000032.1 GCA_024636755.1 Guyparkeria sp.
TCCGGAAGAATCGGATGTGCTCTACTGCCTGACCGGCGAGGATCAGACAAACATCATTGCCAGCCTGGTGGGGCGGTCGTTGGGGTTCGACAAGGTGGTCACCAAGATCCAGGACCCGAGCTACGAGCATATCTGCATCGAGCTCGGGCTCGATGCCACGATCATCCCGGCCCGCACCATCGGCCGGCACCTGGCCGACCTGTTCGAAGGCCGTGATCCGTCCGAGCTCTCCACCATCTTCCGTTACGACGCCTCGACCTTTTCGTTTGTGGCGAAGGAAAACCATATCGGCCCCGTGGCCGAGCTGGCGTTGCCCAAGGCCAGCCGGGTCATGTGCATCTACCGGAATGAACAGCTGATCGTCCCGGACGAAGACGAACCGATCGAGGTCGACGATGAGGTGATGATCATTACCCATCGCAAGAACCTCGAGGCCCTGCACGAGCAGCTGGGCGTGGTGGTGGACGACCAGCCCGAGGAGCCTGGGGCGAAGCCCGGGGGCTGAATGACAGTCGGCCTCGGTCGGGCTCCGCTACACTCCCCCGAGGGCGAGCGGGCCGACACCGGGAGGAAGGTCATGAACGAGCCTGCCAGAAGCAGGGGGGCGCCGGGGACCTATGCACTGGCCGTCATCCATGACGAGAACATGAACGGCAAGCTCGATACCCAGTGGCTGGGCATCCCCACGGAGGGTGCGGCTTTCCAGCGATGCCAGGGCTAGGTTCGGCGCGGCGAGCTTTCCGTACGACGGGGAGACCCTGGACCTGACGATTCCCCTGCATTACTGAAATGCCGTTGCGTGAGCAGCGAGAGCCTTCTCCCTCGCACGCTCAATCAGAAGATTTCTTGCGCCTGGCGGGACGATTGGGCCGAGGCAGGAGGGGCATGCCTAAGGTTGCGCGTGAGGGACAAGCCGCATTGGTTAACAAGCCTGGGGAAGGGGGGCGATGAGTGAAATGAAAAGATACTCCGAATGGATGGGTCGCGTTGTCTATTCCCTGATCAGCCTGAGTCTGGCGGGTATCAGTATCGCCATGATGGGGGCCGCACTGTGGGACATCTGGGGGTCGTTGCACGACAAGACCCTGCTCGTGAAGGCGCTGCTCGATGCCATCGGTCTGATCGTGATCGGGATGGCGGTATTCGATGTGTCCAAGTTCCTGCTGGAGGAGGAAGTCTTGCGGAGCAGTTCCACGAGATCGCCGGCCAAACAGCGAGCGACCCTGTTGAAGTTCCTCGTGATCATTGCCATCGCCGTGAGCCTGGAAGCCCTCGTCTTCATCTTTGATGCCGGGAAGAAAGATGTCGCAGACCTGGTCTACCCCACCTTGCTGTTGGTCTCCGCGGTACTGGTCGTGGTTGGTCTGGGCGTTTACCAACGGCTGACCCGGGATGAACGAGAGTGACCGGGATGCGCTCCGGGTTCGTGTCTCGAGCAAGCTGGCGGGATCGTCGGCGCTTGAGGAAAATCGGAAGGGTGTGAAATGGGTAAAGCGAAACTGATCGCCGCGCTGGTGCTGGTGGCGGTCGTGCTGATCATCGTCCTGCAGAACACGCAACCGGTCGAGACCCGGATGCTGTTTATGACGCTCACGATGCCCAGGGCCGCCTTGTTGGCAATAACGATGCTGATTGGCGTGGGCGTCGGTATGCTCATCGCGCTGGGCTTGTCGGGTCGAAAGCGCAAAAGGTAACCGGGCTGGTGGCGTGGGCTCATGGGTAGGGGCGGCGATTTCCCGCTCGGCGTGGCGTCTGCGTGAGCATTCGGGCATCCTCTCGTCCGATGATTTCCGAACGACAACTGCTTTTCCTGACCCGTGCCGGCTACGAGGGCGATTGCGCTGCCCAGGTGCAGGCCGTCGCCGCCGAGGCCGGCGTGCACGGCTTCTGCAAGGCCAAGCCCGATACCGGCTACTTGACCTTCATCGCCCACGACCCCGACCTGCTGGCCGACTGGTTCCAGACGCTTTCCCTCGACGACCTGATCTTTGCCCGGCAGATGTGTCTCGCCGGCGAGCCCCTGGCCGACCTGCCGCCGGACAACCGGTTGGGGCCGATCCTCGCTGCGCTCGACAGGCAGACGTTCGGTGGCACCTATGTCGAGACGCCGGACGCCGAGGCGACCCGGCCGCTGATGCGGTTGGCCCGCCAGTTCACCAAGCCGCTGGAGCAGTCGATGCGCAAGCGGGGGCTGCTCGAACCGGGCAATCGGGAGTTGCCGCGGCTGCATCTCACCTTTACCGATTCCACCACCGTGATCCCCGGCTGGTCGCACCCGGGGCAGGCGACGCCACGACCGATGGGGATCCCGCGCCTCAAGCTGTCCAAGCACGCGCCCAGTCGCTCGGCGCTCAAGCTCGAGGAGGCGCTGATCACCTTCCTGTCGCCCGATGAGCGCAAGGAGCTGCTGCGCGCCGGGCTGGAGGCGGTCGACCTGGGGGCGGCGCCCGGCGGCTGGACATGGCAGCTGGTGCGCGACGGGCTGATGGTCACGGCGGTGGACAATGGCCCGATGGCCGATGAGCTGGCCGCCTCCCACCAGGTGGAGCACCGCCGCGAGGACGGCTTCACCTTCCGCCCCGAGCGGCCGGTGGAGTGGCTGGTCTGCGACATGGTGGAAAAGCCGATCCGCGTGGCGGCGCTGGTGGCCGAGTGGATGGCGCGAGGCGATTGCCGGCGGGCGATCTTCAACCTCAAACTGCCGATGAAGAAACGCCAGCAGGCGGTGATGGAGTGTCGGGAGTGGATCGAGGATCGTTTGGTCGAGGCCGAGGTGCCGTTCGAGATGGATATTCGGCAGCTATATCACGATCGGGATGAGGTGACGGCTTACTTACGACGAGTGTCGTAGTCGTCTGTTGTCAGGCGTAGTTTGTGGTTTCGCACGCCGTTTTCGTTCAGCGGTTTGCAGGATGCCGCCGTGCCAGGCGCGCGAGCCTCTTTTCTTGCTTGCCCAAGAAAAGAGGCGAAAAGAAGGGCACCCCGACGTCCTGGCCCTGCGGGCCTTCGAGCCCGGACGATGTCCGGACTCGAAGCCTCGCGACCGGCGGCCGGCTTCGGGGCCGGCTCGACGTGACTTCCTGTCACGGCGAGCCTCGGAGCGACGTCCCTGTCGCCCCGCCCCCGAGCCACCCACCTGCCGCGAGGCAGGACGCAAGGGGGCTGGTTCCCGGCCATCGGGTGGCGTGACACAAATCCCCAAGGGAGCTGGGGCTCTGGAGCCACGCTCTCCGCCTAATCGAAGGGTCGAGTCCCCCTTGTGCCTTGCCTCGCGAGCGAGGGATTGCAGGGTCGGGCTCGCATGGACGCGAGCCCGAGGTTCGCCGCGACACGACGTCGCGTCGAACCGACCCGTTCGCAATCGCTCGTTTGCGAGCCTGATCGTCGCGGATCACATCCGCGGCGATCAGGCCCGAAGGGCCAAGGCGCCGGGGTTTCCTTCTTTTCGGGTGTTTTCTTGGACAAGCAAGAAAATACCCTCGTGCGCCGGGCACGGCGGCAACTCTCTGCCTGCTCGCCTAACCGGCGCGCGAAACACCATCCAGCGGCCCAAAGGCACATGTCCGCCAAGACCGCGTGCGCGACGCGAGCCTTCTCGAACGGGAACGGCCGCTGACGCGGCCTTCGCGGGCGAGGCCCGCTCCCACAATGGCTGGGTGGTGCCGCGCCTTGGCCATGAGGCCCGCCAAGAAGGTGCGCACTCGAAACAAGCCGCCGCTGGCAGTTATATTGCCCTTGCCGTATCGCCGAGCCAATAACCGAACATCCACCCGCCCATCAACCCCAGTCGGAGCCCCTCGATGCCCCAGTCCGAGAAGATCCAGCAGCTTGCCGAGGCATTTTGGCGTTTTGAACACGGTGAGGTCGACGCCGGATCATTGTGCGACGACCTGGCCGCGGTGCGAGATCAGGACATCGCCCGGGCGATGGCCGAGCTGGATCGCGACGGCATGGGCCGTGTGCTGGACCTGTTGCCGGCCGAGCGGCGGGCCGAGGTGTTCGGTTTTCTCGAGCCGCGGACTCAATTCGCGCTGACCGAGCGGCTGGACGACGAGACCGCGCGGGAGTTGATCGAGGGCCTGCGCCCGGACAACCTCACCGCGCTGCTCGAGGACCTTTCGCCGGAGGAGGGCGAGGCGGTGGTGCGCCGACTCAGCCCGGAGCGGGTCGGGCAGGCGATGCGGCTGCTGGGCTATCCGCCGGAGAGTGCCGGCCGGCTGATGACGCCGGATTTCATCGCGTTGCGACCCGACTGGACCTTGTCGCATGCACTGGCGCACGTGCAGGGGCATAGCGGGCGCAGCGAGACGGTGGATGTCCTGTTCATCACCGACGGGCATGGCCGACTGCTCGGCTGGGCGGGCCTGCGCACGCTGGTGCTGGGCGACCCGCAGGCGAAGGTCGAGTCCCTGCTCGGCGACGAGCCGGTGAGCATCGTCGTCTCCGAGGATCGCGAGGAGGCGGCCCGCCTGATCCAGCATTACGATCTGACCGCGCTGCCCGTGGTCGACGACGCTGGGGTGCTGCTGGGGATGGTGACCATCGACGACGTGATGGACGTGGTCGAGGAGGAGGCCACCGAGGACATCCACAAGCTCGGCGGCCTGGGCGCAAAGCATCTGAGCCTGCGCGGGGCCTCGATCCTCGAGCTGTTCAAGAAACGCATCGGCTGGCTGTTGCTGCTGGTGTTTGTCGCCATCTTCGCCGCCGGGGCGGTGTCCCAGTTCGAGGAGACGCTGGAGGCGGCGGTGGTGCTGACCTTCTTCCTGCCGCTGATCATTGGCTCGGGTGGCAACGCCGGCTCGCAGGGGGCGACCATGATGGTGCGTGCCCTGGCCACCGGGGACGTGGGGCCCAAGGACTGGCTCAAGCTGTGGGTGCGGGAACTGGGCGTGGCCAGCGCGTTGGGCGTGACCATGGGGGCGGCGGCCTGGGGTATCGGGCTGTTCTACGGCGGCACCATGTTGGCCAATGTGGTTTTGCTGTCGATGATCGCGGTGGTGATCTTCGGCAGCATGGTGGGCATGTTGCTGCCGTTCCTGCTTACCCGATTCCGCCTCGACCCGGCCACGGCCTCGGCCCCGCTGATCACCTCGATTGCCGACATCGGCGGCATCCTGATCTATTTCGGCATCGCCACCGCCTGGATCGAGGCGGCACCGGTGGGCTGAGGTTGCCCGCCGGGCGAGGGGTAGGTCGTCCCTCCATGAGGACGGCCGGGCCGTCGCTGCTGCCAAAGGGCTGGAACATCGGCTGGCTGCTTGTGTTTCTGGTGCTAATGTTTGACAGACGTTTCACTTTGCCGAGGAGGCCGCCGTCATGTTCGTAAACGAGCCCATGTTGGACGTGCTGCTGCGAGGCGTGATCCTGACCGCGCTGGCCATGTCCTGGGTCGTGCTGCTGGTGCGCATCAATGGGCTGCGGTCGTTCTCGAAAATGACCAATTTCGACTTCGTGATGACGATCGCGGTTGGCTCCATGCTTGCCGGCGCGAGCCAGTCCACCAGCTGGACGGCTTTCGCCCAGACGTTTGTCGCCATGGCGATGCTGTTTGTCGTGCAATATTCGACCGCTCGGTTGCGCAGTGCGTCGCCCACGTTCAGCCGAGTGGTGCAAAACGTGCCGGTGGTGCTGATGCGCGACGGCCAGATCTTGGAGGAGGCGCTGGCGGAAACGCGCGTTGCAAAGGGCGATCTGATCGCCAAGCTCCGAGAAGCGAACGTGCTCGATTTTTCCGAGGTGCGCGCCGTTGTCCTGGAAACGACCGGGGACATATCGGTCCTCCATGGCCAGAAAAGCGTGGATGAGCTTTTGCAAGGCACCCGCCGCGTCGATCGGTAAGGGGCTCCTCGATCACCCTCCGCCGGACCCACAACGGCATTACCTAGCCACCTGCGGCCCTCCCCGCATGCGGGGCAGCGCCACTCCTGCCTTGCATTGACCCCCTCGAAGACCGGGACAGTTGGTTGGTTGCCCTACCTCGTCCGATTGCCCGGGTCGTTAACGGTGTGGGGCCACCAGTCAGGTCCTCCGTGCCGGCAAAACGCCGGCCTATCTCGGTTGGACAAGTACTTAAGGCCTGTGGTCGGGGAGATTTCAGGAGGCAACGCGGCACTCCTCAGTGTTTGTCGTGTCTAGAGTGGAGTCACACGCGATACGCCACGGAGGAGCAAGTAATGAGTCAGCACAAGCAGACGAGCGGCATGGGTTGGGGACGCTTTGCGGGGATGATCGCGACGTCGACCTTCATCATGTTTTTCTTGATGTATCAGCTCGTGTTCTCGTTGGACCACGCCACGTTCAGCACGAACCGCCTGATTGCCTCCTTGCTGATGGGCTGCGTCATGGCCGTCGTGATGCTGGCCTTCATGTGGCCGATGTACAAAGGCGTGAAGCTCAAGGTGGCGGTGGTCGTTGTGGCCGCATTGTTGGCCGTGGCA
>JAGXGL010000002.1 GCA_024636755.1 Guyparkeria sp.
CTGGGATGGCCTCGCCCAGACGCAGCGCCAGCTGCTCGAACAGGGGGCGAGCGCCACGCGTCCCGGCGGGCGGCTGGTCTACGCTACCTGCAGCCTGTGGCCGGCGGAGAACGAGGCCATCGTCGCGGCCTTTCTCGCCCGGCACCCCGACTGGAATACGATTCGCCCGTCGCTCGACGATCTGCCCGATGACACCATTACCGCCGCCGGCTGGATCCGCCTGCGCCCCGACCAGCATGGCTGCGATGGCTTTTTCATTGCCTGCCTGCAAGCGCCGACCGACCCTTCGCCCAACCGATCGGTCGCTTGAGGCATAATCGGGGCCACCAATCGAATCCGAACACCGCTGTACCAACGGCCCGCCGGGCCCCGGAGTCCGCATGCAACGCCCTTCGCCGACCCCAATGCTGTCCCGCCGCCTCGGTGCCGGGATGCTGCTGGCCACCCTGCTGTTGGCCGGCTGTGGCCAGAAAGGCCCCCTCTACCTCCCCGCGGACGAACCGATCACCTCGACCGACGACACCGCATCAGCCGCAGCCACCACCAACCAGGACTGACCCCGGAGCCTCGCCGTGCCCCAGAGCGAACTGCCCCCCTTCTTCTCCCGCAATGACGTCGGTGATCTTCAGATCGAGCAGGTCAGCGCCGGCGAAATCGTCGAGCATTTCGACTCGCCCACCTATGTCTACTCACGGGCGGCGATCGAATCGGCCTTCAATGCCCTGACCGCCGCCTTCGGCGAGCGGGCCCACCGCATTTGCTACGCGGTCAAGGCCAACAGCAACATCGGCATCCTCAACGTGCTCGCACGCCTGGGGGCCGGCTTCGACATCGTCTCCTACGGCGAGCTGGCCCGCGTGATGGCCGCCGGCGGCGACCCCGGCCGATGCGTGTTCTCCGGGGTGGGCAAGTCGGCCGACGAGATCCGCGGCGCGCTCGAGGCGGGCATCGGCTGCCTGAACGTCGAATCCGAGGCGGAATTGCAGCGCATTGCCGACATTGCCGCCGCAATGCAGCAAATCGCGCCGATTTCGCTGCGCGTCAACCCGGACGTCGATGCCCGCACGCACCCCTACATCTCCACCGGGCTCAAGGACAACAAGTTCGGCATCGCGATCGACGAAGCGCTGCCGCTGTACGAGTGGGCGCACGCGCATCCGGCACTCGAGGTCACGGGCATCGATTGCCACATCGGCTCGCAACTGACCGACGTCAGCCCCTTCCGCGATGCCGCCGAGCGAGTGATGAATCTTGCGCACCGCCTGGCCGAGCGGGGCATCACCCTCCAGCACCTCGATCTCGGCGGCGGGCTCGGCATCCGGTACACCGACGAGACCCCGCCGGCGGCTGCCGACTGGATCGAGGCGATCCGCTCGGTGGTCGACGCGGACCCGCTGGCCCGCGAGCTGCCGATCTGGATCGAGCCGGGTCGCTTTATCGCCGGCCCGGCTGGGGCGCTGCTCACCCGGGTCGAATACCTCAAGCCCGGTGAGCACAAGTCGTTTGCCATCGTCGACGCCGCCATGAACGACCTGATGCGCCCGGCCCTCTACGGCAGCGACATGGCGATCGTCCTCGCTGGCCAAGCGCCGGGCGACCGCGACATGGACACCTGGGAGATCGTCGGCCCCATCTGCGAGACCGGCGATTTTCTTGGCCATGGCCGTGCCTTGGAACTGGCCCAGGGTGACCTGCTCGCGGTACTGGGCGCCGGTGCCTACGGCTTTTCCATGGCCTCGAACTACAACACCCGCCCCCGCGCCGCGGAGGTGCTGGTCGACGGTCACACCGTCCATGAAATCCGCCGGCGCGAACCGCTCGACTCCCTCTGGGCCCTCGAACAACTCCCTGTCGCCGACTGACCCAGTCGGCCACCCCGCCATCGCCCCCCGACGGCTTTTTAATAGCCAATCTCTATAGAAAAGATCGATAAATACAATTTCTTTCGATCAAATCCCTCGACTAAGCTCTATGGCATTCGCAGCCATGTGTAGGGAGCATCCCGTGGGGATGTTGCCCGCCCACTTCTGCGAGCATTGCATTTGTCGATTTCGACCCCAATTTCTCGGGGCAACGGGTATGTCAGCGCGATTCGCTGCCGCCCGCCCCGGTTTTACGTCATTTTTACTCTCAAACTGATATAGGAGACTTTCCATGCTGGAAAATCGCGAAGGCCAGAAGGTACCCAACGTCACCTTCCGCACCCGTCAGAACCACGACTGGGTCGACGTGACCACCGACGAGATCTTCAAGGGCAAGACCGTCGCCGTCTTCTCGTTGCCGGGCGCCTTCACGCCGACCTGCTCCTCGAGCCACGTGCCGCGCTTCAACGAGCTGGCGCCGGTGTTCAAGAAGCACGGCGTCGACGAGATCGTCTGCATCTCGGTCAACGATGCCTTCGTCATGAACGAGTGGGCCATCGATCAGGACGCCAACCGGATCCGCTTCATCCCGGACGGCAACGGCGACTTCACCGATGGCATGGGCCTGCTGGTCGACAAGGACGACCTCGGTTTCGGCAAGCGCTCCTGGCGCTATTCGATGCTGGTCAAGGACGGCACCATCGAGAAGATGTTCATCGAGCCGGAGAAGCCGGGCGACCCCTACGAGGTCTCCGACGCCGACACCATGCTCGACTGGCTCGCACCGAACGCCAAGAAGCCGCACTCGATCATGATGTTCTCGCGCAAGGGCTGCCCGTTCTGCGCCCGCGCCAAGGGCATGCTGCACGACGCGGGACTGGAGTTCGACGAGATCATCGTCGGTGAAGATGTCGACCTGCGCGCCCTGCGCGCCGTGGCCCAGACCGAAACGGTCCCGCAGGTCTACATCGACGGTCAGCGCGTCGGTGGCAGCGAGGAAGTCGAGACCTGGCTCAAGCAGAAGGGCTACTGATCACCGTCTGATCTGATGCCAGCACCGGCCCGGGATCCCCGGGCCGGCTGTCGCCTGCCACGCAGGGCAAGGCAGACGAAAGCCTCACTCAGCTTCAATCGTGCGTGGACCTGCCGACCAGACCGGTCTTGGCACCCCACCGCATTTTCTGACACCCCTTTCGGGAGACATCCATGAGTGGCAAGCATTTCGACATGATCGTCCTTGGCGGCGGCTCCGGCGGTCTGGCGGTCGCCGAGCGGGCGTCCCAGCACGGCAAGCGGGTCGCCGTGGTCGAGCCGACCGCGCTCGGCGGCACCTGCGTCAACGTCGGTTGCGTGCCGAAGAAGGTCATGTGGTACGCCGCCAACCTCGCCCACGACCGGGTGGATGCCGCCGACTGGGGCTTCCCCGAGGCGCCGGGCGCGGTGGACTTCGGCACGCTGGCGAAAAAGCGCCGCGAGTTCATCGCCGGCATCACCCGTTTCTGGGACGGCTACGCCAAGGACCTCAAGCTCGAGGTCATCGACGGCTACGGTCGCCTGGCCGGTGACAAGAAGGTCGATGTCGACGGCACCACCTACACCGCCGATCACATCGTGATCTCCACCGGCGGCCGCCCGCTGGTGCCGCCGGTGCCGGGCGCCGAGCACGGCATCACCTCGGACGGCTTCTTCGAGCTCGACGCGTTGCCGAAGAAGACCGCCGTGATCGGCGGTGGCTACATCGGCGTGGAACTAGCCGGCGTGCTGCGCTCGCTGGGCAGCGAGGTGACCCTGCTCGACATGCTCGACACCGTGCTCGCGCCGTTCGACCCGCTGATCCGCGAGACGGCCACCGAGAACCTGCACCAGATGGGCATCGAGACCCACCTGCCGTATAAGGTCTCCAAGCTGGAAAAGACCGACAAGGGCACGATCATCCGCGGCGCGGACGGCGAGAAACTCGGCCCGTTCGACCAGGTCATCTGGGCGGTCGGCCGCAAGCCGAACACCGATGACATCGGTCTTGACCAGGCCGGCGTCGAGGTGGAAAAGAACGGCATGATCCCGGTGGATGCCTATCAGAACACCAATGTCGAGGGCATCTACGCCATCGGCGACATCATCGGCAAGTACCCGCTCACCCCGGTGGCCATCGCCGCCGGACGGCGGCTATCCGATCGCCTGTTCGACGGCCAGAACGACGCGCACCTCGAGTACGACACCATCCCGACGGTGGTCTTCGCCCACCCGGCGCTGGGCACCGTGGGCCTGACCGAGCCACAGGCAATCGAACGATTCGGCAAGAAGCAGGTGACCGTCTACGAGACCACCTTCACGCCAATGCGCTACGCCCTCTCGGCCCACGGCTTCAAGACGGCGATGAAGCTGGTCTGCATCGGCAAGGAGGAACGCGTCGCCGGGCTGCACCTGGTCGGTGATGGCGCCGACGAGATGCTGCAGGGCTTTGCGGTGGCGGTGAAGGCCGGCCTGACCAAGGGCCAGTTCGACGACACCGTCGCCCTCCACCCGACCTCGGCCGAGGAACTGGTGACATTGAAGAGCCCGCGCGACTGACCGCAAGAGGCATTCGTCCGAAACCAAAACGGCCGGCACGGGGCGACCCGGCCGGTTTTTTTTGAGGTTCATCCATGTTCCTGGAACTGCGCCACCTGAAGACCATCCGCGCCATCGAGCAGACCGGCTCGCTGGCCGCGGCGGCCGAGCGTCTGCACCTGACGCAGTCGGCGCTGTCGCACCAGATCCGCGCGCTGGAGTCCTATTACGAGACGCCGCTGTTCTCGCGCAGCTCGCGTCCCATGCGACTGACCGAGGCCGGACGGCGCCTGCTCGCGGCCGCGGATACCGTGCTGCCGGAGGTGGATCGGCTCGACCGCGACCTGCGCCAGATCGCCGGCGGGGCGACCGGGCGGTTGTTCCTGGCGCTGGAGTGCCACTCCTGCTTTACCTGGCTGATTCCCACCCTCGAGCGCTACCGCGCGCAGTGGCCCTCGATCGAGACCGACCTGTCGATGTCATTCAGCTTCGATGCCATCGACGCACTGCGCCGCGGTCAACTCGACGGGGTGATCAGCTCCGATCCGGTCGATGACCCGGAATTGCGCTTCGAGCCGCTGTTCCACTACCCGGTCGTGCTCGTGCTCGCCCCCGACCACCCGCTGGTCGCCGAGACGCACATCACGCCCGAAATGCTGGCCGACCAGACAGTCATCAGCTACCCGGTCGAGCGCGAACGGCTCGACATCTACCGCCGCTTTCTCGACCCGGCGGGGGTCGAGCCGGCCGGGTCGCGGCGCTCGGAACTTACCGCGATGATCGCCCAGTGGGTTGCCAGCGGTCACGGCGTGGCGGCCCTGCCGAAATGGGCCATCAGCGACGAGCTTACCCGGGGGATCGTCATCGCCCGGCCGCTGGGCGATGGCCTGTCGGCGACCATGCACCTGGCGGTGCGCCGCGACGAGCATCGACTGGCCTACATGGATGCCTTCCTGCGCCTGGCCCGCGAGCAGGCCGGCGAACGGCTGGGCGACATCACGCTGGCCCGCCCCGACCGCTGATCGCCTCGGACGGTGACACACGCACCACGGGCGGGACCGGGCTCTCGCGGGCGAAGCGGTAGCCCTGCATCAGGTCGATCGCCAACCCGCGGATGAGGTCGACCTGGGCGTCGGTCTCGACATTGTGCGCGATCACGGTCACGCCGAGGGTCTCGGCAATGGTCAGCAGGCCATCGATAAAGGCCCGGTCGCGGCGGCTGACCTTGCGGTCGCACAACCAGTCGGCCTCGATCTTGACGTAGTCGACGTCGAATCGGCGCAGGTAACTCAGAGTTTCGCGGCCCGAGCCGGCATGATCGATCGCCAGGCGCACCCCGGCGGCCCGCAGATCGGCCAGCGGCCCGACCAAAGGCCCGATCTCGCCAGCCAGCGGGCTTTCGCTGATCTCGATCACTACCTGTGAGGCCGCGAGCGGCGAGCGCTCGATGGCCGCGAGCAGGAAGTCGATGAAACGTGTTTCCATCAGGCTGGTGGGCGCGATATTGAAAAACAGCCGCCCGGCGAATCCCTCCATCAACGGATCACCCAGCGCCCGCTCGACCACCTGCCGGTCGACCCCGTCGATCAATTGATCACGCCCCAGGGCGCGCACGAATTCGGCCGCCGGCACCAGCCGATCACCCACCCGGCTGCGGGCGAACACCTCGGCACCCACCTCGGCACCGTCGGCCCGGCGAATCGACTGGTAGACCACCGACACCGTCGCCGGGTCGATCGCGGTAATCGACTCGTGCGTCGCACCGTCGGCCTGCTCGACGGCCCGGACCTCGTCGCAATTGGCCACCGCCAGTCGGTTCTTGCCGGCGGCCTTGGCGCGGTACATCGCCTGGTCGGCCAGCGAGAACAGCGCCTGCGCCGAGGCCGGGTCCACCGCATCCACGGGCCCGACCGCCAGACCGATCGACAGCGACAACACCAGGGACTCGCCATCGGGGGCGGCGACCACCGCCTGCTGACCCCGGGCGAGCAACCGCTCGGCCACCTGCTCGGCGGTCGCATCGTCGGCATCGGGCAGGATGGCGACGAACTCGTCGCCGCCGTACCGGGCGACGATGTCCCCATCGCGCAGGCTGGTGGTCAACAGATCGCCGACGCGACGCAGGTAGTCGTCACCGAACCCGTGGCCATAGCGATCGTTGACCCGCTTGAAGTCATCCAGGTCGATCACCATCAGGCCGAAGCGGTACTCGTGACGCTGGGCGCGGCCGATCTCGTACTCGAGCAGCGACCAGAACATGCGCTGGTTGTACAGGCGGGTGAGCGGGTCGCGGGTGGCGAAGTACTCGAGATCCTCGGTGTGACGCTCGATCGCGCGGACCGAGCCGACCACGTTGATCAGGGTCGAGAGGATCGACTCGATCACCAGCTTCTTCACCGGCACACGCGCCTCGCCCATCGGCACGACCAACCCCACCATCCCCCGCATCGGCGGCAGGTCCATCGAGAGGGTCTTGGTATGCAGGTCGATGCGGCCGGCATCGGTCACCGGCGGGCCCTGCCGGCCGGGGTGCTGGCGCGGCGTGATGTCATAGGTCTGGTTACCGAAACCCTCGCCCACCCGCCGGCTGATCTCGCGGTCAAGTCGGGCGGCGACCACCTCGTCGACCTCGCCGTGCCAGAACACGTCCACGCCGATCGGCCGATCGGCGATCGAGAAGGCCGTGAACACGCCATGCACCGTGAACTGCCGGTTGATCTCTTCGAGCAGGTCGCGCACGTACCGACGCCAGTCGCGCACGACGTCCGAGGTGATGACGAAATGCTCCAGCAGTCCGATCTCGAACTCCAGCAGGTTGCGGTCGATCGCCACGTCGCGGACCTTGTCGGTCAGCGCATCGACGCGGGAGAGGACCTCGTCGAACTCGGTAAAGCCGGTCGAGGCGCCCGCGAAGCGCAGGTCGGCCAGGTCCTCGACCCGATTGACCTGTTCGATCGAGCGGTTGAGCCGCTTGACCGACCGCCCCAGCCGCCAGCTAAGCAGCCCGGCGATCAACAAGGCCGCCAGCACCGGGGCCGGCACGATCAGCATCAGCCGCTCGACCAGATCCTCGTGCGCCTGGTTGATCATCGGACCGATCGGCTGACGGATCGAGAGCACGCCGAGGACATCGCCGGCACTGGCGTTGACGTGGCATTGCAGGCATTCGGCGCTGGCGATCAGCGGGCGGTCGTAGCTCACCATCTGTGCACCGGCCTCGACGTGGGTCCGGCGCGTCTCGAAGGCGGCCATGGCGGCCTTGTCCGGGGCGGGCTGCTCGAGGCGCCCGAACAGCTCGTTGACCCGGGAGCCACGATAGACGTTGATCACCGCACCGGGGTCGGCCCGCTGGTTGAGGGAATCGAGGAACTCGTTGAGCTGATCCCGCGTCCAGCCCTGACGCATGATCTGGTACATGGCATTAAAGGTGCCATCGGCCAACACCCGGGCGTTCTGCACGCTGGCGCGCTGCACCGCTTGGGTGAAGACCGCCTCGGTGGCCAGATACACCGCCGCGGTGACCGCCACCGAGACGACCAGCGCGACGACCAGCATCAGCGCGCGCAATGACCGGAACCAACCGATCACATGGGAGAGAAGGCCTACCGCCTTCCTCCCCGACGATTGCCCGTTGTTCCCCATCGGCCTTTACCCATCCTTGGTCGAGAAAACCGCCAACCTGCTCGGCTGTTAATCAAGCGCTCTCCGTAGCCCGCCGCGACAAGACCACAAAGACCGTGTGGTCATTATTGGCCGATTAGCATAACGTCGCCGCCGCGCCGGCTGAAATCAGAATTAAAAAAAGCATTATCACATATTTGAATATTCTGTTTTCAATATACTCAATCATTACCGCAAACACCCCTCTCTAACGGGGGTTTGTCGTCACCAAAATCGGCAGAAAACGACTGGCCAGCCGCGACCGTGACGACTATGGTCAAACCAGCCCTCCCCAGCCGCCAGCGGGGAACCTCGATGCCCACCGGAGGTCCTGCCATGCCAGACCCCGATCTGTCTCGACGACGACTGCTGCAACTGGCCGCCGCCGGCCTGGGCGCCGGCTGGCTGCCGGGCGCGTTTGGCCAGGACACGCACGAAACGAACGCCCTCATCACCCGTCGCCTGCCGGATGGCAGCGAGCTGCCGGCCATCGGCATGGGTACATGGATCACCTTCAACGTCGGCTCGGATCCCGAGGCCCGGGCCGGGCGCACGGCGGTGCTGCGGGCCTTCTTCGAGGCCGGCGGGGCGCTGGTGGACTCCTCACCCATGTACGGCTCGTCCGAGGCGGTGCTCGGCCACGCCCTGAGCGAGATCGGCGGCGACCCGCCGCTGTTCGCCGCCTCCAAGGTCTGGACCCCGGACGAAGATGCGACCGCCGAGCAGGTCGCCCAGTCGGAGCGTCGCTGGGGCCTCGAACGGATGGACCTGATGCAGGTGCACAACCTGGTCGCCTGGGAGGCGCACCTGGCACACCTGCTCGAGATGCGCGAGGAGGGTCGCCTGCGGTTTGTCGGCATCACCACCTCGCATGGCCGTCGGCACGCCGAGATCGAATCGATCATGCGCGACTGGCCGATCGATTTCGTTCAGGCCAGCTACAGCCTGGGCAACCGCGAGGCCGAACGTCGCCTGCTGCCGCTGGCCGAAGAGCGCGGCATCGCCTTTATCGCCAATCGGCCCTTCCAGGGCGGGCGCCTGATCGATCGGGTCAAACGCCACCCGTTCCCCGACTGGGCGCGCGAGGCGGGGCTGGCGAACTGGGCCGACTACCTGCTCAAGTTCCTGATCGCCCACCCGGCGGTCACCTGCGCGATTCCCGCCACCAGCCGGGTCGACCATATGCGGGAAAACATGACCGCGCTGCGCGGGCCGCTGCCTGACAAGGCCCTGCGCCAGCGCATGGTCGAGCACGTCCGGGGTCTTTAAGACAGCCAATGGACACCTGGCTCAGCTACCGCCTGGCCGATCTACTGATGTTCTCGCCGGCCATCTATGCCCGGCTGTTCGAACGACTGAACGATGCCCTGTGGCCGGGCCACGTGCTGTTGGCTGGCCTGACCGCGGCGATGCTGGGGCTGGCCGCTTTGCGGGCTGGCAGCGCTCACCAGCTGGCTGCCGTGATGCTGGCCGCAGCCTGGATCTGGGTGGCGTGGCGCTTTTTCGGGCTCTACGCGGAAATCAACCTGGCCGCGCCCTGGTTTGCCGCCCTGTTCGCGGGCCAGGCCGTCGCCCTGCTGACCCTAACCGCCATCGGGCCGGGGCTCGCCCTCGGCCGCCCGCGGCGAGTCCGTCACTGGCTGGGGCTGGGTCTGGCCACCTGGGGGCTGGCGCTTCACCCGCTCGCCTGGTGGGCGGCCGGGCGTCCGCTGGCGGGAACGGAACTGTTTGCCGTCGCGCCCGACCCCACGGCCATCGCCACCCTCGGTCTGCTGCTGATGGCCGACCTGCCCCGGCGAGGCCGGCTGCCGATTCGGGGCATACTGCTCGTCCTGCCGGCAACCTGGCTCTTGATTTCGGCACTGACCTGGTGGGCGTTGCTGACCGCCTGAGGATCACGGCTGCCGCCGGGCGAATCGAGCCGCGTGAACTACGCTCTTGACCCCGACACCCTGCACCGGAGACGCGACCGCGCGCATGACGACAACGCACACCAACGATGAGGCTGCCCCAACAGGCGAGGGTTTCTGGCGCACCGGCCGGGCCGATCGTCTTGGCCTGGTGATCGATGGCGAGCACTGGTTCCCGGCGTTCGCCGAGATGCTCGGGCAGGCCCGACGCCAGGCCATCATCCTCTGCTGGGACATCGACAGCCGCGTCGAGATGCATCGCCCCTGCGACGCGAAACAGGCGCCCTGTCACCTGACCGCCGTGCTGAATCAGGCATTGACGAACAACCCGGAACTGACGATCCACCTGCTCCCCTGGGACTTCGCCATGATCTACGCCTTCGAGCGCGAATGGCTGCCGCTGTTCAGTCGCCCGATGGCCCGTCACCCGCGTCTCAAGGTGCAGTTCGACGGCGAGCACCCGATGGGGGCCTCGCAGCACCAGAAGATGCTGGTCGTCGACGACCGAGCGGCCCTAGTCGGCGGTTTCGACCCCTCGAAATGGCGCTGGGATCGACGTGCTCACGCCGCCGACGAGCCGTTGCGCCGCGACCCGGATGGCCACCCGTACCCACCGTTTCACGACCTGGCCTTCGCACTGAGCGGACCGATCGCACACGATCTGGGCGAACTGGCGCGCGAGCGCTGGCAACGCGCCACCGGCGAGCGCCTCGACCCGCCCGGCGAGACCGACCACCCCGCGCCATGGCCGGCCCAGCACGTCGCCGTTGCCCTCGATGACGCCCTAGTGGGCATCACGCGCACGCTACCGGCCTGGCACGACCAATCGGAAGTGCGCGAGATCGAGACCCGGCTGTGCCGATTGATCGGCGTCGCGCGCGACTGCATCTACATCGAGAACCAGTACTTCACCAGTCACCGGGTCGGCGAGGCCCTGATCGACCGGCTCGCGCATGAGCACGGCCCCGAGGTGATCCTGCTGCTGCCGCGGGAAAAGGATGGCTGGCTCGAGCGCCTGACCATGGACGTGCTGCGCGCCCGGCTGGTCGAGCGACTGCGCGCCGCCGACCGCCATGGCCGCCTGCGGATCTATTACCCGGCCGTGGCCGGTCTGGAGCCCGGCATGGTGAGCCTGCATTCCAAGCTCGTCATCGGCGACGACCGGGAGATCAATCTCGGTTCGGCCAACACCTCGAATCGCTCGATGGGCTTCGACAGCGAGCTCAATCTCTCGCTGCTCGGCGATCACGAGGAGAGCCGCGCGGCGATCGCCGCCATGCGCCACGAACTGCTGGCCGAGCACCTCGGCACCACGCCGGCGGCCATCGCAGCGGCCGAGGACGAACAGGGCTCGGTCGCCGGGGCGATCGACGCGCTCAACCGTCCGGGCGAGGACCGCTGGCTCGAACCGCTGACCGTCACCCTCGATCCGGCGATCGACCGCCAGGTGCCCGACGCGGCCGTGATCGACCCCGAACGCGCCCGCCCGCCGGAGGAATTGATCGACATGTTCATCGAGAAAAAGTCGCGCCGGCCCGTGCGACGCAAGGCGGCCGCCTTTGCCCTGCTGATCGCGCTGTTCGTGGTGATCGCCGGCCTGCTCAAGTTCACCCCGCTGGGCGAGGCGATCGCCCCGCGCGAGTTACTCGACGGGCTGGTTGATCTCCGTAACACGCCCGGCGGCAACTGGGCGTTTCTCGGCCTGGCGGTGGTGGGATTGCTGCTGGGTGTGCCGGCCACGCCGATGGTGATCGCCGCCGGGCTGCTCTTCGGCGCCTGGGCGGGGTTTGGTCTGGCCTATAGTGCGCTGGTGATCGCCGCGATGGTCGGCTTTTCCGCCGGACAGTTCCTGGGTGCCGAGGCGCTGCGTCGGCTGGCGGGCAAGCGCCTCGACGAGTTGTCGCGCCGGCTGGCCCGCCGCGGGATCCTGACCGTTTTTTCGTTGCGCCTGGTGCCGCTGGCCCCGTTCGCGGTGGTCAACCTGGTCGCTGGCGCCACCCGAATCGGTTTTCGCGATTTCCTGATCGGCAGCCTGGCCGGGCTCGCACCGGCCGCCATCGCACTGACGATGTTTTCCGACCAACTCCTGCGCACACTGCTCGAGCCGTCACTGGCCGCGATCGGTCTGCTGGCGCTGATCACGGCAGTATTCATCGGCATCGGCTGGGGGCTGTCGCGCTGGCTGGCACTGCGCGAGCAGGCATCGGGGGCGTCATGACTGCCGGTGGGCGTCGGCTGCGTGTCGTGACCTGGAACATCCACAGCTGCATCGACCACCGCGGCCGCTATACCCCGGAGCGCACCGCGCGGGTGTTGCGCCTGCTCGCGCCCGACGTGGTCGCGTTACAGGAGGCCAACCTCGCCGCCGACCCGGCCGACGACCGCCTGCTGCGGGCGCTCCAACCGTTCCTGCCGCACTGGCTGTTCGCCCCGGCCCACGAGCGCGGCTGCCTGCACCGCCCCGGCGAAGTGACCGGGTTTGGCAACCTGATCGCCTCGCGCTGGCCGATTCATCCCGAGACCCCGCTGGAGCTCTCGCACGTCAACCGCGAGCCTCGCCAGGCGCTGAGGGCGCGCATCGATCTACCCGGAAGGACGCTGCACTGCTGGGTGGTGCACCTCGGGCTGGGCCTGGTCGAGCGTCGCGAGCAGGGGCGACGACTGGCCGAGGCATTGACCGACCTGCCGACCGACGCGCCGCTGGTGCTGGCCGGCGATTTCAATGAGTGGCTGCCGCGGGCGAGGAGCCTGCGGGTGCTCCACCGTGAGCTGACCCGCCTGCCGGTACGTCGTACCTTTCCCGCCGGGCGGCCCCTGCTGCCACTCGATCAGATATGGATCCGCGGGCCATTGCACGCCCACGCACTCAAGGCGATCCGCGATCCGATCGTGCCGCGTATCTCCGATCACCTGCCGCTGGTCGCCGATCTCACGCTCGAGACGCGCTGATCCGTCGCGGTCTGATTCAATCGGGAGCTCGGTCCAACCACTCGCTGATCACGTCGCGGACCTCGCGCACATGGGTGCCCTTGGTGCCGGAGAAGGCCATCCACTCCCCGTCAGGCAAGGGGTGCTCGCGCGCCAGCCGCGCGACGGTCTGCTTGACCTGGCCGAAGCTGAGCTTGTCGGCCTTGGTCAGGAGGGCGAGTATCGGCAGGCCACGCGCCATCGCGTAATCGAGCATCTGCTGGTCGAGCGCCTTAAGCGGGTGGCGAATGTCCATGATCACCACCACCCCGACCAGCGACCGGCGCTCGGCGAAGTACTGCGCCATCGCCTCGCCCCAGGTGCGGCGCACCCGCTCGGGCACCTTGGCATAACCGTAGCCGGGCAGGTCGACCAGCCGGCGGCGGGCACCCTCCGTCTCGCCGCCCAGGCCGAACAGGTTGATCATCTGGGTGCGCCCCGGCGTGCGCGAGGTGCGCGCCAGCGCCTTCTGCCCGACCAGGGCATTGAGCGCAGTGGACTTGCCGGCATTCGAGCGCCCGGCGAAGGCGACCTCGGCGCCGATGTCCTCGCCGATATCGGCCAGGCGCGGGGCGCTCTTGATGAAGGAGGCGGCGTCGAACAGGCGGCGTTGGTGTCGAGTGGCGTCGTCGGTCATGCGGTTCAACCAGGCGTTAGTAAAGGGGGAGGAGAATGCCACGGACCCAAGTCCGTGTTTTCCGCAGGCATCCTGCCACGCCGCGAGGTTGCAAGCGAGTGACTTATGCGGTTTGATTACGGGCCGTTTTGGCGGCACTCTGACTCGATTTGGGAATGCCGCAGTGAATTGCTCGGCTGGATCCCTATACTCGGAGCGCTCCGAAACATCTTCTTTGAGGCCAGGGCCGGCCGAACGCGAACCACAACGAGATTGTTAGCGATGATGACAGCAGTTCACCCGATGCCGCGTCGCGGCCGTTTCACCGCCGGCATGCTTCTGGGACTCTTCTTTTTCGCCGGCGCGGTACAGGCCAGCGAAGGCGGCTCGATCAAGGCCGGCCGCGAGGCGGCCCAGTCCTGCGCCGCCTGTCACGGCGACAAGGGCAACAGCAACAACCCGGCCTTCCCGTCGATTGCCGGCCAGCCGGCGAAGTACGTCGCCTCGCAACTGACCGCCTATCGAGACGGCAAGCGCGAGAACGCCATCATGAACGGTCAGGCCGCCGGCCTGAGCGACCAGCAGATCCGCGACATCGCCGTCTACTACGCCGCCCAGGGGCGCAAGGTCGCCAGCCCAGCCGACGAAGGCTCGGAGTTGGGCGCGGACCTGTACCATCAGGGCCGCGAAGGCGTCGCCGCCTGCGCGGCCTGCCACCACAGCGACGGCTACGGCAACCAGCCGGCCGGGTTCCCGGCCCTGCGCGGCTTGACCGCCGGGTACGCAGCCCAGTCGCTCAAGGACTACCGCAGCGGCGCTCGCGCCCACGGTCAGGCCGTGCTGATGATCCCGCTGGCCGCCGAACTCTCCGACGAAGAAATCGACGCACTGGCCGCACACATCGCCAGCCTCGACTGAGCACCCGTTTGCCACCGCGCCGCTCGGGCCTGCTGCGCTTGTCGGGGAAACCGAGCGGCGCAGCAGCGTCTCAATCCGCTGACGAACGGCTCCCGATGTCGACAGTCGCCATGCACCTATCCGATCCCCGCGAAGGCTAGCCGATGACCCCCCAGGCCCAAACCGCCCGCAAACGCCGCCGCTTGAGCTCGCGCCTGTTCACGTGGCTGACCTCGATGAACCTGGCGATCGCGCTGCTCTCGATCCTGGCGATCGCCTCGGTGATCGGCACCGTGCTGCAGCAGAACCAGCCGTTCAACGACTATCTGATCGAGTTCGGTCCGTTCTGGTTCGAGGTGTTCAACACCCTGGGGCTCTACGACGTCTACTCGATGAGCTGGTTCGTCGCCATCCTGCTGTTCCTGCTCGCCTCGACCAGCGCCTGCCTGACTCGCAACACGCCCAATTTCCTGCGCGACATTCGCAGCTTCCGCCTCAATGCGCAGGAAAAGTCGCTGCGAGCCTTCGCCCATTCCCGCCAGTACGAGAGCGACCTGCCTACCGCCACCATCATTGAGCGCACCCAGGGGCTGTTCAAGCAACTGGGCTACAAGTCACGAGTCAAGGAGCGGGAAGGCGAGATCCTGGTGGCCGCGCGCAAGGGCGGCCTCAACCGCATCGGCTACATCCTCACCCACCTGGGCATGGTGGTGATCCTGGTCGGCGGGCTGATCGACAGCAAGATGTACCTCAAGACGCTCAACACGCTGGGCGTGGTCGAGGTGGAGACCCGCGACCTGCCGGTCAGCCAGGTACCCCAGGAGTCGCACCTGCCGCCGGGCTCGCTGGCCGGCTTTCGTGGCTCGGTCAACATTCCCGAAGGCAAGTGGGGCGACGTGGCCTTCATCGGCCTGAAGGACGGCTACGTGGTGCAGAACCTGCCGTTCAAGATCGAGATCAGGGATTTCTTCGTCGAGTTCTACGACACCGGCATGCCCAAGTCCTTCAACTCGGATATCACGCTGACCGACAAGAAAACCGGCGAGGTGGTCGAGGACACGATTCGGGTCAACCACCCCCTGCACTACAAGGGCTACAACATCTTCCAGTCGAGCTTCGGTGACGGCGGCACGGAGCTGGAATTCGACGCCTGGCAGCTGTTCGGCAAGGTCGGCACCAAGCAGGCGCTCGAGGGTACGGTCAACCAGGAACGCAGCTTCGAGTTCAACGGCGAGCAATACACACTCGAGTTCCGCGACTTCTCGCTGTACAACGTCAATCCCACCGAAGGGCCGGACGGCACCCAGGAGAACACCAACTTTGGCCCGTCGGTCACCTTCCGAGTGCGAGATGCCACCGGTCAGGCCGTCGAGTACGAGAATTACTTCCAGCCGGTCGATTTCGACGGCACCAGGTTCTTCCTCAGCGGCGTGACCCCCGAGGTGGGCGCCCGGCAGCAGTTCCTGTTCATCCCGGCCGATCGTAACAACTCGATCGAAACCTTCATGGCGTTCTACGCCACGCTCAAGGACCAGGACGAGATCACCCGTATTGCCGCCGACCTGGTCGGGCAGACGGCCCAGGGCCAGCAGGGCGGCGCCGCCCAGAGCTCGGCGGCCCGTTCGATCGCCGACATGGTCGAGACCTTCGTCGAACGGGGTTTTTCCGCCCTGGGTGAGCAGGTCGACCGGCAGCTCGCCGAACGAGAAATGAGCGGCGAGATGGCCGAACAGGCCCGCGAGTCCTCGTTCCGAGTGGTCCAGTCAGTGCTGATGCGTGCCTACATGGAGACCCTGCAGGAACAGGGCGTCGAGGAATTCGCCCCGCGCGACGAAGCGTTCTTCGAGAACGCGCTCGACGTGGTCACGGTCATCCCCAACTACGGCTCGCCGATCTTCGTCGCACCCACCGGGTTTAATCACATCCAGTCGACCGGGCTGGAGATCACCCGCGCCCCGGGCATGTTCTGGGTCTATTTGGGCTCGCTGATGCTGACCCTGGGCATCTTCATGCTGTTCTACATTCACTACCGTCGGCTGTGGGTGTTGATCAAACCGGCCGGCGTGAACGATGATGGGGA
>JAGXGL010000003.1 GCA_024636755.1 Guyparkeria sp.
CTCTGCGACAACTGCCCGGTCGACACGGCCGACCCGAGCCTCGCCCCACGAGTGATCTCGGCGCAGAACGCCTTCCTGATGCGTTCGGGGCTCAGGGGTGTGGTCCGTGAGGGCACCGGGGTGCGCGCCTGGCGGGCGCTGGAGCGGGAGGATATCGGCGGGAAGACCGGGACCACCAACGATCAGCGTGATGCCTGGTTCACCGGCTTCGGCCCCGGCTGGGTGGCTACTGCCTGGGTGGGTTTTGCCGACAACAGCGAGCTGGGACGACGCGAGACGGGTGGCAAGGCGGCTCTGCCGATGTGGATCGACTTCATGCGTGACGTGCTTCCGCCGCCCGGGGACGCCGAGGAGCCACCGGAGGGGATCATTACCGCGTGGATCGACCCGGATACCGGAAACCGGGTGTCGGAGGGGCACCCGGGGGCGATGAGCGAATATTTCGATTCGACCAACCCGCAGTCCAGCCTTCCCAAAGAGGGCGCCGCGGCGGCGTCGGGCACGTCGCGTGAGGTGATTGACAACCTGTTCTGACCGTTGGGGGCGATGGTCTCGAGCGTCGTCCCCTCGAAAGACGATTCGAAAGACGCTCTGCACGAGTCGAATGAGGAGACTGCGACATGGGGCCCGCTTCACTGGAATTGTTGCGTCGAGCGGCGCGTCACGCGGCCGAGGCCCTTGGCCAATCCCGCCGCGATTCATTGCGCGCCGCTGCGGATGAGCTGGGCGAAACCCTTGACCCTCGCTTTCGCTCCGCGGACCTGGAGCGGCTCGAGTTGGAACTGAGTCAGTATCAGGCGGCCTTTCGCCCCGAACAGCGAGAGCAATTGGCGACTCTCCGGCGGTCGGCGCTCGAGGCGATGAGCTTTTTCGCCGAGTTCCGGCCGCGGTTGGTGGGTGACGTGCTTACCGGGACGGCCGATGAGTATTCCTCGATCGTGCTGCAGCTGTTCGCCCCGACCCCCGAGCGCGTCATCGAGTGCCTGCTCGGCCACGACATCCCCTTCGAGGAGTCCGAGACCAGCTATCAATATCGCGACGGGCGGAACGAACGGGTGTCGGTATTCGCCTTCGGTGCCGGCGACGACCACATCGTGCTGGAGGTCTTCCCCGAAGAGCGGCTGCGCGAATCGCCGCTGGTGCCGGGAGGGGCGACGTTGCGCCGTGGCTCCCGGCGCCAACTTGAGGCGCTCATGCAGGAAGCGGCGGTGGACACGCCCTGAGGCGCAGTACCTGGTGATTCCATGGCAGCCCATCCCGTCCACTTGATCGGCGTCCAATTAAAAATGCCCCCGAAACCGGGGGCATTTTTAGTGGATCAACGAGCGACGTCCTGATCAGTCGCGGGCGCTCAGGCGGTGCACCGCGTCGACAAGTACTTTGACCTTGTCCGGATCGACGTGCTGATGGATGCCGTGTCCGAGGTTGAAGACGTGCCCGGGGTTGGGGCCGAATTCCTCTAGGATGCGCGCCACCTCGCGCTCGATCACCTCGTCGGGTGCATAGAGCACGCTCGGGTCGAGGTTCCCCTGCAGGGCAACGCGATCACCGACGCGTTCGCGGATGGTGTCGAGGTTTACGGTCCAGTCCAGCCCGATGCCGTCGGCACCGGTGTCCGCCATCAAGGAAGCCCACTGGCCGCCGCCCTTGGTGAACAGCGTGACCGGGACGTAGCTGCCGTCCGGCCGCTCGCGGTTCAGGCCGTCGACGATGCGCTGCATGTACTGCAGCGAGAAGTCGCGGTAGTCATGCGGGGCGAGCACGCCGCCCCAGGTGTCGAACACCATCAGTGACTGGGCGCCGGCCTCGATCTGGGCGTTGAGGTACTCGGTCACCGCGTCCGCGAGCCGGCCGAGCAGATCGTGCGCCGCCTTCGGGTCGCTGTAGACGAGCCCCTTCACCTTGGCGAAGTCCTTGGTGCCACCGCCCTCGACCATGTAGGTCGCCAGTGTCCACGGGCTGCCGGTGAATCCGATCAGCGGCACGCGCCCGTCCAGGGCCTTGCGGATGGTCGACACGGCGTTCATCACGTAACCGAGGTCCGAGCCCATGTCCGGCTTCGGCAGACGGGCGATGTCGGCGGCCGAGCGCACCGGGCGCTCGAACACCGGACCTTCGCCGGCGACGAACTTCAGCCCCAGCCCCATGGCATCGGGGATGGTCAGGATGTCGGAAAACAGGATGGCCGCGTCGAGATCATAGCGTTCCAGCGGCTGGAGGGTGACCTCGCAGGCGAGATCCGCCGAGCGGCACAGGTCCATGAAGCTGCCGGCGCGCTGGCGCGTGGCCTTGTATTCCGGCAGGTAGCGGCCCGCCTGACGCATTATCCAGATCGGGGTGCGATCGACGGGCTGGCGAGCCAGGGCGCGTAACAGGCGGTCGTTCTGCAGCGGAGCGGTCATGAAGCTTATACGTCCAGGTAGTCGAGAATGCCGAAGGCCGCATTGCGCCCCTCAAAGACGGCGGTGACGACGAGATCCGCGCCACGCACCATGTCGCCGCCGGCGAAGATCTTGGGGTTGCTGGTCTGGAAGGCCGGGCCGCCCTGTTTCTGGTGCACGACCACGCGGCCGCTGGCATCGAGCTCGATCTTCTGCGGTTCGAACCAGTCGGCCGGTGAGGGGCGGAAACCGAAGGCGATCAGTACGGCATCGGCCTCGATCACCTGCTCGGAGCCCTCGATGGACACCGGGCGGCGGCGGCCGCGCTCGTCCGGCTCGCCCAGACGCGTCTCGACGAATTTCACGCCGGTGACCTGTCCGCCTTCGCCGAGCACCTCGACCGGCTGCAGGTTGAAACTGAAGTGCGCGCCTTCCTCGCGGGCGTTCTTCACCTCGCGGCGCGAGCCCGGCATGTTGTCCTCGTCGCGGCGATAGACGGTGGTCACCTTGGCCGCACCCTGACGCAGGGAGGTGCGGGTGCAGTCCATCGCCGTGTCACCGCCGCCGAGGACGACCACGCGCTTGTCCTTGACGCTGATGTAAGGGTAATTCCCGCCCATGTCGAGCAGGTGGTTGGTATTGCCGATCAGGAAGGGTAGCGAGGCGTACACGCCCTCGAGATCCTCGCCCGGGAAGCCGCCCTGCATGGCGTTGTAGGCACCCATGCCCATGAACACCGCATCGAACTCGCCGAGCAGGTCATCGATGGCAATGTCCTTGCCGATTTCGGTGTTGAGGCGGAATTCGATGCCCATGCCCTCGAAGATCTCGCGACGGGTTTCCATCACGTGCTTTTCGAGCTTGAACGAGGGGATGCCGAAGGTGATCAGTCCGCCGATCTGCGGGTGGCGGTCGAACACCACGGCCTGGACGCCGTGACGCGCCAGGATGTCCGCGCAACCCAGGCCAGCCGGGCCGGCGCCGATCACCGCGACCCGCTTGTCGGTGGGCACGACGTCGGACATGTCCGGACGCCAGCCCAACTTGAAGGCCTCGTCGGTGATGTATTTCTCGACCGAGCCGATGGTGACCGCGCCAAAGCCGTCATTGAGCGTGCAGGCGCCTTCGCAGAGGCGATCCTGCGGGCAGACGCGACCACAGACTTCCGGCAGGGAGTTGGTCTTGTGCGCCATCTCCGCGGCCTCGAGCAGGTTGCCTTCGGCGATCAGCTTGAGCCAGTTGGGGATGTAATTGTGGACCGGGCACTTCCATTCGCAGTACGGATTACCGCACTCGATGCAGCGATCGGACTGTTCGGCCGCGTGATCCGGGGTGAATTGCCCGTAGATTTCGTTGAAATCCTGGACGCGCTCTTCGGCGGGGGTGGTCTCCGGGTCGCGTCGCGGCACGTTCAGGAACTGGAAAGTCTCGCCCATGGCTCGTTTCTCGAATTGATGGTTCGGATCAACGCGGTGCCCGGGGTGGAGGTCCGGCGGTGCGGACCGCGGCCCGGGGCGATCCCCGTGGCTCAGGCCGAGAGGCGGGAGCGAACGGCCTGGCTGACGGCGGCCATGTCGGCACGTCCGGCCAGGCGTTCGCGGGCCGTCTTCATCACGGCGCCCATCTGGCTCAGATCGGTGGCCTGCTCGGCGGCGATGATCTCGGCCACTGCCGCCTCGATTTCCTCGGGGGACAGCGGCTGAGGTAGGTAGGTTTCGATGATCGCGAGTTCGGCTTCCTCGACGCTTTTCAGGTCGTCGCGGCCGGCGGACTCGTACTGGGCGATCGACTCGCGACGCTGTTTGGCCTGCTTGGTCAGGATCGCCATGGCCTCGTTTTCCGAGACCTCCCGGCGCTCATCGATCTCCCGCTGCTTGATCGCGGCGATCAGCATGCGGATCGTGGTCAGACGCGACTTCTCGCGGCTCTTCATGGCCGACTTCATGTCGGCCGTCAGACGTGCCTTGATCGTGCTCATACGGTAATCGCCGTCACAAGCTCGATCAGTACAGGCGAACGCGACGCGACTGTTCCTTCGAGAGGCGCTTCTGGTTGCGCTTCACGGCAGCCGCGGCCTTGCGCTTGCGGGCGGCCGTCGGCTTTTCGTAGTACTCGCGCTCGCGCATCTCGCTGATGATGCCGGCTTTCTCGCAAGAGCGCTTGAAGCGACGAACTGCAACCTCGAAAGGCTCATTTTCCCGAACACGTACAGAAGGCATGAATGCGTTCCACCTCGTTGAATTGAAACTGAAATGTTTGGCTTCGGACCCATGCGGTCCAAAATAAAAGGTGTTGTAGTATAAAGCGTTGCCCGAGGTGTGCAAGAGGCAAATGCTGGCGCAGGCGGTGTCCTCGGCAATACCCAAATGGAGTGAGGAGTTTCGCGCGTGCGCGTATTGGCAATCGAGAGTTCCTGTGACGAGACCGCCGTGGCCTTGTTTGATGGTCGCCGCGGTGAGTTGCTGGCCCACCGTGTCCATTCCCAGACCGAGGTGCACGCCGAGTACGGCGGGGTGGTCCCGGAGCTCGCCGCCCGTGATCACATGCGCCGGTTGCCCAGCCTGACCCGCGCGACGCTCGCGGATGCGGGTCTGGGTTATGACGCCATTGACGCGGTTGCCTACACCGCCGGTCCGGGGCTGGCCGGGGCCTTGATGACGGGGGCGGCGTTCGCCAAGGGCATCGCCGCGAGTCGCGGGCTGCCGGCACTGGGCGTCAATCACCTGGAAGGGCATATCCTGGCGCCGCTGCTGGGCGATGACCCGCCGGCATTTCCGTTTCTGGCGTTGCTGGTGTCCGGCGGACACAGTCAGTTGATCGAGGTGCGCGAGGTGGGTGACTACCGGCTCCTGGGCGAGAGCATCGACGATGCCATCGGCGAGGCGTTCGACAAGTCGGCCAAGCTGATGGGTCTTGGTTATCCCGGTGGCGCGGCCCTGTCGCGATTGGCCGAGCAGGGCGACCCGAAGGCGGTGCCGTTCACTCGGCCGATGATCAATCGCCCCGGCCTGGACTTGAGCTTCAGTGGGCTGAAAACGGCGGTGGCGAACGCGATTGCTGCCGGTCACGCCCATGAGGACGTGGCGGCCTCGTTCGAGCGGACGGTGATCGATACCCTCGTGATTAAGCTCACGCGGGCACTGGAGCAAACCGGACTGGATCGCCTGGTGGTCGCCGGTGGGGTGGCGGCCAATCGCCCTCTGCGGCAGCGACTGGGCGAGATGATGACCGAGCGGGGTGGGGCGGTGTATTTCCCCGAAATCGAGCTATGCACCGACAACGCCGCCATGATCGCGTTGGCGGGATATCGTCGGCTTGCGGCCGGCGAGCGTGACGCCAAGCCGGGGTTCCGCGTGCGGGCCCGCTGGCCCCTGGCCGAGCTCAAATTGCCAGGGGCGCTTGGCTCGACGGTGGCCGTCACTCCTTGATCGACGGCTCGGTTTTTTCGCCGATGCGCGGTTCCTCGCCGCGCACCAGCCGGCGGATATTGCCGTGGTGGCGCAGGATGAGCAGCAACGACATCAACGAGATTGCCAAGGCGATGAACGGCGGCGCGATGAAGGTGGCCAGGGTCGCGGCCACCACCGCGGCAAACAGGGCGGACAGCGAGGAATAGCGGGTTGCCCAGGCCGTGCTCAGCCAGCCGACGATGGCGACCAGTCCGATTAACGGTGCCATGGCGAGGATTGCGCCGGCGGCGGTCGCCACCCCCTTGCCGCCCTTGAAGCCGAAGAACACCGGAAACAGGTGGCCGAGGAAGGCGAACAGGCCGGCCGTACCCATTGCAGCCTCGCGCGAGGCGCCATCGACGGCCATACTCGCGACGATGACGGGGATCAGGCCCTTGAGGAGATCGCCGACTAACGTGACAATGGCCGCCTTCTTGCCACCCAGGCGCAGGACATTGGTCGCGCCCGGATTGCCTGAGCCGGCCGAGCGTGGGTCCGGTAATCCCAGCAGGCGTGCTGTGATCACCCCGGTGGACAACGAGCCAACCAGGTAGGCGGCGACGGCGATGATGAGCAGAAGGGGCCAGTCGAGGGCAGTCAATTGCTGAATCCGGGGTTTGAATGGGATCGTCATTATCACGGTCCGCGGGCCTGCCCGCAAACCACGGCGATTCGATGGGTGATCGAACCCACGGTGCCGGGCCTAGGGTGTGAACCGTGATGACCGATGCCCCTTCTACCAAAGTGGCTTCGGTCGGGCTGGTAGCCGGCTGGTCCTTTCCGGCGACGGTGTTCGATCCGCTGATGCGCCACCTGGCCGCCGACGAGGTAGTGGCCTTTGGTTGGTCCACGTTTGCGACCGACTGGCTCGAGTCGACGCGACTGGAGCCGGGGCGACTGGAACTGGCGCAACTGGAAACGGGGCGACAGGGGCGCGCGGAGTCGATTTCCGGCCCGGCGGTCTGGGTGGGATGGTCGCTGGGCGGTTCGTTGCTGCTCGAAGCCGTCCGGCAGGGCCGCATACGGCCCGCGCGGCTGGTGTTGATCCAGGCTACACCGCGTTTTTTGGCGGCGGATGGATGGCCCGGGGTGAGTCACGGCGATTGGCAAGCCTTGCGCCGGGCGGCGGGGCGGCACCCCCTCGCGGCGGCGGTCGCCTTTCGGCGACGTTTTGATCTCCCGAGCGCGCCTGCCGCATCAGAAAAGCTGGCGGCTGCCAGCGGTCTCGACTGGCTGGCCCGGCTGGATCTTCGAAGCGAACTGGCCGCGATCGATGTGCCCGTCGACATCTGGCTGGCGCCCGACGACCAGTTGGTGCCCGTCGACTGGCCGCAGCATCTCGACCTGCCGGGCCATGTGCATGTGCATCGGTTCGAACAGGGTGGGCACGCCGCGTGGCTCAATCATCCGGTTGCCTTGGCGCGCTCACTGGTCCGTCCGCTCACCGATGATCCGGGTGCCCGTTCGACAGACTGAGCGACTCGCTCGTCGTGGCGCCTTGCTCCTTACACCGCATGCCATCCACAAATCAATCGCGAGTTCCTGTCCCTAGCATGTCTGCCTTGCCCTCTTTTGACCTGCGCCGCGTCCGTGACCGGTTCAACCGCGCGGCGACCGACTATGACCAACATGCGGCGGTTCAGCGTGAGATCGGTCGACGGCTGGATGAACGTTTCGACTGGTTGAAGCTCGATCCGCAACGCATTCTCGACCTGGGGGCGGGGACGGGGCAGATGGTGCGCGCCATGCGTGAGCGCTACGCGCAGGCGGATGTGGTGGGGCTCGATCTGGCGGAGAGTATGTTGCAGCGCCTGCCTCGACGACGCTGGTGGTCGCCGCATCGGGCAGCGGTCGCCGCCGACATGCA